>JBOFJM010000528.1:0-6293 GCA_051656825.1 Kluyvera sp. | reverse complement strand
CGTGTTACGCAAAACGGCGCGGTCTGGCGTATTCAGCTTGGCCCATTCAGCAATAAAGGCGAAGCTAGCGCCATACAGCAACGCTTGCAGAGCGAAGCACAGCTGCAATCATTTATCACACACGCCAACTAAAACACTCCGGGGCGTCCGAATTTTTGTATATGTAAAAATCATTAACAAAGTCATATACGATGTCGGATGCCTGTCTGTGGGGCATTTGTTATAGTAAGGTACTTTTTTAACTCCATCACGGATGTCGTTGTTCTGACCATGAAGACCTCTTTTCTCGCTCGCTTACTCATTCCGGCGCTTTCTGTCGCAGCACTGACCTCCGCTGCCCACGCCGATGACCTGAATATTAAAACGATGATTCCAGGCGTTCCGCAGATTGATGCTGAAGCCTATATTCTTATCGATTACAACTCCGGCAAAGTGCTGGCAGAGCAAAACGCTGATGTTCGCCGCGACCCGGCAAGCCTCACCAAAATGATGACCAGTTACGTCATCGGCCAGGCAATGAAAGCGGGTAAATTCAAAGAATCTGACCTGGTCACCATCGGTAATGACGCATGGGCAACCGGCAACCCAGTATTCAAAGGTTCTTCCCTGATGTTCCTGAAACCAGGGATGCAAGTTCCGGTATCGCAACTGATTCGCGGGATTAACCTGCAATCTGGTAACGATGCGTGTGTGGCGATGGCAGACTATGTTGCCGGAAGCCAGGATGCATTCGTTGGCCTGATGAACAGTTACGTTAACGCCCTGGGCCTGAAAACACCCACTTCCAGACCGTTCACGGCCTCGATGCCGACGGCCAGTACAGCTCCGCACGTGACATGGCGCTGATTGGTCAGTCACTGATTCGCGACGTCCCGAACGAGTACTCTATCTACCGGGAAAAAGAGTTCACCTTTAACGGTATTCGTCAGTTAAACCGCAACGGCCTGCTGTGGGACAACAGCCTGAACGTTGACGGTATCAAAACCGGTCATACCGACAAAGCGGGCTACAACCTGGTCGCTTCCGCAACTGAAGGCCAGATGCGCCTGATTTCCGCCGTGATGGGCGGTCGCACCTACAAAGGCCGCGAAACCGAAAGTAAAAAATTGCTGACCTGGGGCTTCCGTTTCTTTGAAACCGTTAACCCAATCAAAGCCGGGAAAGAGTTTGCTTCTGAGCCAGCCTGGTTCGGTAATACCGACCGCGCATCGCTGGGCGTTGATAAAGATGTGTATCTGACCATCCCACGTGGCCGCATGAAAGATCTGAAAGCCAGCTACGTGCTGACCACCACTGAGCTGCACGCGCCGCTTCAGAAAAACCAGGTGGTTGGGACAATTAACTTCCAACTGGACGGCAAAATCATCGACCAACGTCCATTGGTCGTGCTGCAAGAAATTCCTGAAGGCAACTTCTTCGGCAAAATCATTGATTACATTAAATTAATGTTCCATCACTGGTTTGGTTAAAAATCATCCACTTGAAAGTGTGATTTTGATCCCCATATACTATGTAACGTTAAACAACTCCCGCCCTCATGCGGGAGTTGTTCTTTTTTACCACTGGAGCTGACATGAAAACCAAACTGAACGAACTGCTTGAATTCCCTACACCGTTTACTTACAAAGTAATGGGTCTGGCGAAACCTGAGCTGGTTGACCTGGTGGTTGAAGTGGTACAGCGCCATGCGCCAGGTGACTACTCTCCGCAGATAAAACCGAGCAGCAAAGGCAATTACCACTCGGTGTCCATTACCATCAATGCAACCCACATTGAGCAGGTTGAAACGCTGTATGAAGAGCTGGGCAATATCGAAATTGTCCGTATGGTGCTGTAATCGCATCTCCGTTACCCGGCAGTGCCGGGTAACGCCTCTGCCCTCCCCGCTGTGATATACTCTCCGTCCATGATTTCCCTTCTCCGTGGAGACGTTGTTTTGGACTTAAATACCCTCCTCATCCGTCAACTAGGTCTGCAACCCTACGAGCCAGTCTCACAAGCGATGCACGATTTCACTGATACTCGAGATGAAAATACGCTGGATGAAATTTGGCTGGTTGAGCATCAGCCCGTCTTTACTCAGGGTCAGGCGGGTAAAGCTGAGCACGTGCTAGTACCCGGTGATATTCCTGTGATTCAAAGCGACCGTGGCGGCCAGGTGACTTATCACGGCCCCGGACAACAGGTCATGTACGTACTGCTGAACCTGAAACGTCGCAAGCTGGGCGTGCGCGAATTGGTCACACTGCTGGAGCAAACGGTCGTCAATACGTTGGCGGATTTAGGCATTGAAGCGCACCCACGCGCCGATGCACCGGGAGTGTATGTTGGCGAGAAAAAAATCTGTTCATTGGGGCTGCGCATTCGTAAAGGCTGCTCGTTCCACGGCCTGGCGCTGAATATCGCCATGGACTTATCCCCCTTCTTACGCATCAACCCTTGTGGTTATGCGGGTATGGAGATGGCGCAGGTTTCACAGTGGGTCGCTAGCGCAAAACCGGAAAATATATCCCCACAACTTGTACACCATTTTTTAGCACTGCTAAACAATCCACCACACGAATATATTTCTGAATAATATATTATACATTCTGGCCTAATATTTTTTTAGGCCATTGTCTTTATTTCCCTGATAACCTTTACAACCGCAAAAAACTCTCCTATTTTTTATGCGTATTTATCTTAAAAATGCCCATCAGCTCTCATTTTCATAGAAATCAGGTGAATTGATAACGCTTTAATGAATACATTAGTTTCACTAATGCGTTGACTAGTAAAGTAAATCCCCTGATTTTACCTTGCGGAATTCCGTTCACAGGAATAATAATAAGAATGAAATCATCAACTATCATTCATGGAACGAATGAATACGGAGTGAGTAGTGTGGATTATAACGAGAAGTCAGATAATAAAATAAACCTCAATGTCGATAACGATACACCACAAATTTTTCGAACCCTGCGTAATATAGATCTCAATTTATTGACCATCTTCGAAGCGGTATATGTACATAAAGGTATCGTCAATGCGGCCAAGATCCTCAATTTGACGCCTTCCGCTATCAGCCAATCGATCCAGAAACTACGCCTTCTATTCCCCGACCCGCTGTTTATTCGTAAAGGCCAGGGCGTGACGCCGACAGCTTATGCCACGCATCTGCATGAATATATCAGCCAGGGCCTGGAGTCGATTCTTGGCGCGTTAGACCTCAACGGTAATTACGACAAACAGCGCGTCATTACTATCGGCACTGCCGCCTCGGTGGGCGCGATTGTGATGCCGGTTATCTATCAGATTGTGAAAAAAACCTACCCGCAGGTGCTGCTACGTAATGTTGTCGTGACCGACGCCAACACCCAACTGAGCCAATTCCAGACCGATTTAATCATCGATAACCACGAGCACAATAATCCTCGCACATTGGGCAAGCACCCGTTGTTCAGCGATAATCTGGTGCTGGTATGCCGGAATGACCACCCCGCGCTGGACGCGGAGCCATCCGTCGATACCCTAATGCAATATGAACATACGCTATTAACCATGGATGGCGCGGGACAAAACGACCAGTACAAACGTATTAGAGACATGCTGCCCGATCGCCAGGTCAGCGTCAGCAGTTACAACCTATTTACCATCGCGTCACTGATCGCCTCCAGCAACCTGATAGGCATTATGCCGCTGCGCTTTTACCACATTTTCAAACAGTGCTGGCCGCTGCGAACGCTGGACTTTGCTCCGCTTCAGCAAGAACGTATCGATTTTTCATTGCATTACAACAAACTGAGTCTGCGTGACCCCGTAATGCAAAACATTATCAACGTGATTCATCAGGCTTTCTGAGCCTCATACCTTCGTCTTACGACTGCCGGCAAAAAAGCATTTTCCAACAAATATTTCACAATTTGCCGGCCTGTTAGGCTGCTTTATACCCCGTTTCAATGATATACTGCGTGGCATTAATTCAAAAATAGTTGATAAATACAACATTCCCTTGAATTGAAACGCTTTCCCTCGATACTCGGAACTGGAACACGTACGCTATGAGTAAACCCATTGTGATGGAACGTGGTGTTAAATACCGCGACGCCGATAAAATGGCCCTTATCCCGGTTAAAAACGTGGCAACAGAGCGCGAAGCGCTGCTGCGAAAACCGGAGTGGATGAAAATTAAACTTCCGGCAGACTCTTCCCGTATCCAGGGTATCAAAGCAGCCATGCGCAAAAATGGTCTGCACTCGGTGTGTGAAGAAGCTTCCTGCCCTAACCTGGCCGAATGCTTCAACCACGGCACGGCGACCTTTATGATTCTGGGCGCTATTTGCACCCGTCGCTGTCCGTTCTGCGATGTAGCGCATGGTCGCCCAGTCGCGCCGGATGCTAACGAGCCGCTGAAACTGGCACAAACGATTGCCGATATGGCGCTGCGCTATGTGGTTATCACCTCGGTGGATCGCGACGATCTGCGTGATGGCGGTGCTCAGCACTTTGCTGACTGTATCTCTGCTATTCGCGAGAAAAGCCCGACCATTAAGATTGAAACGCTAGTGCCGGACTTCCGTGGCCGTATGGATCGCGCCTTAGAGATCCTTACCGAAACGCCGCCGGACGTCTTTAACCACAACCTGGAAAACGTACCGCGTATTTATCGCCAGGTGCGCCCAGGCGCAGATTACAACTGGTCGCTAAAACTGCTGGAACGCTTTAAAGAAGCGCACCCGGAAATTCCAACCAAATCTGGCCTGATGGTTGGCCTGGGTGAAACTAACGCGGAAATCATCGAAGTAATGCGTGACCTGCGCCGCCACGGCGTCACCATGCTGACGCTGGGACAATACCTCCAGCCAAGCCGTCACCACTTACCGGTACAGCGTTACGTCAGCCCGGATGAGTTTGAAGAGATGAAAGCCGAAGCGCTGGCAATGGGCTTTACCCATGCGGCCTGCGGCCCGTTCGTCCGCTCGTCCTACCATGCGGATCTCCAGGCAAAAGGCATGGAAGTGAAATAAAGTCTGCCTTCAGGTACAAAAAAGCCGCTCTCTTTTGACAGCGGCTTTTTTATCGCGCGAACAAGATACAAATTGTTTCAATTAGATAACCTCTGCAATCTTATTTGCATGAAAAAGGGCCACGGCGCATTGCACTGTGGCCCTTTTCGCTGGCAATTGAAGCCTGCGTATGATGCGCCTGACTGCTGGCGCGTCATCTTAAACGCTGTCCTGCTTACTCTTTATGAGAGAGCTTTTCTGCTGGAGTTTCATCGGCGCTTTTTTGCGCACTGTGTTTCATCGTCATTCATGGCTTTCTTGAAGCCTTTGATCGCTGAACCCAGATCTCCACCCAGAGTCCGTAATTTTTTGGTACCAAACACCAGAACAATCAGTGCTGCCACTACCAGCAGTTTGGTAATACTAATCTCACCCATAGATACCTTCTTCTTAAAAACAGGCTGCAAAATGCGCCACATCATTGTGGTTATTAACGACGATTTGGCGCGCCGACACAATAGCAATCTGTAACAAGGTGAATCAAGCGTTGTTTAAAAAAACGTCATGTTAATTGCGGTAGCGCAAAACGTCGGTTTTTTAATACCGGAAGCTGTTGGCGAACATTAAGTAAGTGCTCGCGTCGCACATCCGCAATAATCAACTGCGGCTGATAGGTCGCTCCGGCAAGCGTCACCCCCAGCGGATCGACAATTCGGCTTTGCCCGATGTTACGGCTTCCGCACTCCCCGCTCGCTACCAGATAACAGGTAGTATCCAACGCACGAGCCGCCAGCAGCATCGACCAATGCTGCTCTTTCATCGGCCCACACACCCACGCGGCAGGCAACGCCAATATTTCCGCCCCTTGCAACGCCAGGGCTAGCGCCAGGTCAGGAAAGCGCAAATCGTAGCAGGTCATTAACCCAACCTGAAAATTCTCAACTTCAATCAACGGCGGTAACGCTTGCCCCGCATCAACACGTTTAGACTCCTGAATAGCAAACGCGTCATACAGATGCAGCTTATGATAGTGGGCAATCACCTCACCCGCGCGGATCGCCACCAGCGTATTCATCGCCCGGCCTGGCGCAGAAGGCGTGTGGATGGTCAGAATGGTGGTCAACGTATCACTGCGGCTTTGTATCAGCAGGCGCTGCATAAAGCCACCGTCGAGCGGCTGCGCCGATTTAACGGACAGATCTGGGTCACGGTCATCGCGCGCTAAGAGCGCTTCTGGCAGCATCAGTAGCGCCGCCCCTTGCTCTGCGGCAGACTGCATCAGCGTCACACACGTTTGCGCATTCCCCT
>JBOFJM010000527.1:0-3523 GCA_051656825.1 Kluyvera sp. | reverse complement strand
TTCCTGGCCAGTTCCGACCAGGCGCTGTGGGTGATTATGTTGCTGCACATATGGAAAGCCGTGCCGTACAACATGGTTATCTTTATTGCCGGTCTGGCGGGGATTAGCCGCGATCTGTACGACGCCTCCAATGTGGACGGCGCGAACTGGTGGAACCGCCTGCGCTACGTCACGCTGCCTGGGATGATCCCGGCGCTGTCGGTGGTGCTGATGCTCTCCTTTATTCGTGGTTTCCGCGTGTTTGCGGAAGTGTACGCCACCACCGGCGGCGGGCCTTCTAACGCCACGGAAATGGTGATGACCCACATTTATAAACTGGGTTTTGAGCAGTTCGACTATGGCTATGCTTCTGCGGTGTCGTTCCTGTTATTCACCTTCACGGTGATTCTAACCATCTGTCATTTGACGCTGAAAAAACGTATCGCACGTTACTAAGGAGCCATGATGTTAAGTAAACGTTGGGATACCGCAGGACGCTGGTGCATCTACGCACTGTTGCTGATTGTCTTCGTCGGGCCGTTCTGGGGTATTGTCGCCACCGCCTTCAGCGGCGCGCCGGTTAAGCCGGGCGAGCTGCTGGCCTGGCCGCAGGAATTCTCGTTCGATAACTTCATTTTTGCCTGGCAGGATATCGGCGTGTGGCAGTACCTGCTGAACTCCATCCTGGTGGTGTTCTTCGGCACGGTGCTTCAGGTGTCAGTGAGTGCGCTGGCCGCCTATGCCCTGGCGCGTAAGAAGTTTCGCGGCGTGGCGTTGGTCAGCCTGGTGATCCTCTCCACCATGATGCTGCCAGAAGAGGTGATCGCCATTCCGTTGTACATGATTATTAACTGGCGCCTGCCGTTTATCGACGCCTCGCTGTACAACAGCTACCTCGGGATGATTCTGCCGGTTGTGGGGTGGGCATTCTCTATCTTTGTATTGACCGAGTTTATGTCGGCGATTCCGAAAGAGCTGGAAGAGGCTGCTCGTATCGACGGCGCGAATGAATGGCAGATTTTCTTCCACGTGATTCTGCCGCTGGTGAAACCGGCGCTGGGGACGGTGGTGACGTTCGGCTTTATCATGATTTGGGATCAATACCTGCTGCCGCTGATTGTGGTCAACCAGGACAGCCTGAACACCATTCCGGTCATTCTCGGCACGTTGCGTACCGATGAAAGTCTTACCCCCAACATTTTTCTTGCCATCACGTTACTGGCGATGCTGCCAAGCATCATCGTCTATCTGGGCCTGCAAAAACATTTCAACCGCGGGATTATGTCCGGCGCGGTCAAAGGATAAGGAGCTACCAATGGGATCCGTTGTACTGAATAACGTGCGTAAGTCTTATGGTGATGCGCATGTCATTAAAGATGTGTCGTTAACTATCCCGGACGGTGAGTTTTGCGTCCTCGTGGGGCCGAGCGGCTGCGGTAAATCAACGCTGCTGCGCATGATTGCCGGGCTGGAGGAGATCTCCGGCGGGGAAGTGCACATTAATGAGCGTAACGTCACGGAAGTTGAACCGAAGCTGCGTGATATCGCGATGGTGTTTCAGAGCTATGCGCTGTATCCGCAGATGACGGTACGGGAAAACATGGGCTTCGCGCTGAAAATGGCGCGCCTGCCGAAAACAGAAATTAACGAAAAGGTGAACGAGGCGGCGTCGTTGCTGGGGCTGGAACCGCTGCTGGAACGTCTGCCGAAAGATCTCTCCGGCGGCCAGCGCCAGCGTGTGGCGATGGGCCGCGCGATTGTGCGTAAGCCGCAGGTATTCTTGTTTGATGAACCGTTATCCAACCTCGATGCCAAGCTGCGTACTCAGGTGCGCGGTGAGATTCGCGAACTGCACCGCCGTTTAAAAACCACGTCGGTGTATGTCACCCACGACCCGATTGAAGCCATGACCATGGGGCAGATGATTGTGGTGTTGCGGGATGGGCGCATCGAACAGGCGGGAACGCCGCTGGAGCTGTATGACAAACCGGCAAACCTGTTTGTGGCAGGCTTTATCGGCTCACCGGAAATTAACCAGCTGCCGGGGGAAGTCGTGCTGAACGGCAACGTCACCAACCTGCGCCTGAAAGACGGTTCACTGCTGGCGCTACCGGCGGGAATGCAGGTGAAAAACGGCCAGCAGGTGGTGTACGCCATCCGCCCTGAACAGGTGAATGTAGTGAATGAAGCGCGTGACGATGCCCTGGCGGCGAAAGTCACCGCAGTGGAAAACACCGGCTCGGATATGCAGCTATTTTGCGATACCGGCGGCGGGGCGTTTACCTCGGTATTTAAACAGCGTCTGGCGGTAAAAGAGGGCGATAACATCTGGCTGCAACCGAAGCTCTCCGGTGTGCATCTGTTCGACGCCCAGAGCGGCCAACGCATTGAGTGCCTGGAGGGCGAATAAGGTGGCGATGAAGCTGTACACCCTTGATGAAACCTGTCTGGAGAATGCGCGCGCGGGCTTAAAGCAGCCGTTCTCGCCGCTGCAACTGGCGCTGAGCAAACTGGTAGCCGAAGCGGACGTATTAAGACGTGAACCACCCGAAAGCGTGGTACATAAAAAACTGCGCCCGGCCAGCGGTGACGCGCATGATTATTACAGCCTGGGAACCTATTGGTGGCCGAACCCACGGCGGCCCAATGGGCTGCCTTATATCCGTCGCGATGGGCACATTAACCCGCAGTGCGAAAATAATGATACCGACACCACGCGTATTATTCGCATGTGTGAGCGCTGTCTGACGCTGGGGCTGGCGTGGTATTTCACCGGTCAGCGGCAATACGCGCAGGCCGCCGCACAGCAAATTCGCTGTTGGTTTCTGGATGCGGACACGCGGATGAACCCGCATCTTAACTATAGTCAGGCGATTCCGGGGATTGTCTCCGGGCGCGGTACTGGGCTTATCGATACCCGTTTGCTGTGGATGGTGGTGGACACCATCGGCCTGATTAATCCCGCGAGTGTGCTGGATACCGACGATATTATCGGCCTGCATCAGTGGTTTCGCGATTTTAACCACTGGATGTATTACAGCGAAATCGGTCATTCCGAATACGTTTGGCATAACAACCACGGCACTTGGTATGACGCGCAGCGCACGGTGAACGCACTGTTCTACGGCGATAAAGGTCTGGCCGCGCGGATTATCGAGCAGGGGATCACCCAGCGTATGGCGGCACAAATCGACCAGGACGGCAAGCAGACGATGGAGCTGGAGCGTACGATTCCGTTCCATTACTCGCTGTTTAACCTGGAGGCGCATTTGCTGCTCAACCGTTATGCCGAGCATGTGGAGTTTGACCGCTGGAATACCATTCGTGACGGGCGTGGCGTGAAGCAGGGGATTGATTACCTGGTGCCGTTTATCCGTGAACCGGATCTCTGGCCGTACTGCGACCTGCAAGGGATTGTCTGGGACAGCGCGCTGCGCGTGTTGTTGCAGTCGGTGCGGGGATATCCGAAGCAGTCGGCAAGCTATCGCGACGTGCTGAAATGCCTGCCGCAAGAAACACTCCAGTTGAAAGAACAGCTGATGTG
>JBOFJM010000526.1:0-3666 GCA_051656825.1 Kluyvera sp. | reverse complement strand
TCCGGCTCGCCGATTTCCATCGGGGACTCATCGGTTTCAGCAACTCTGGTTCTGGCTGTTCATTCAAAGACCGCACTGACGTGGGTGGCGTCTGAATCGCCGAAGCGTTCTCTGGAGGCCGGGGCAGCCCACAGGGATGTGGGCTGAGGGCGCGGCGGCGACTGGCCGCCCCCTGCGCGCTCTTTGCGCCCGAGCATGTTTAGGGCATGGCGTAAAAAAGAGCGCAACTGGCGGCGATACTAAAAGTAGAAATCCCCTTAACTGACAAGCATTAACCGATAAGGTGGCCTTTTTTTTACCCTGCTATTTTAGCGGACAACCAGCACTGGAATATGTGCATGGCGAATCACGCTAGAGGCGTTGGAACCCAGAAGGTGGGTGCTGATTGACGGATTGCGAGAGCCAATGACTATCATGTCGGCGTTTAGTTCCTCCGCCAGATCATTCACGGCATCGCGAACGCTACCTAAACGAACGTGAGTCTTAATGCGCGATGGGTCGATGCTGAAATGGCTCACCATGGTTTGCAGGCGGCTTTCAGCTTCGTGTTCAAGGTGTTCTTCAAAACGACGTAAGTCGGCAGCAAAACGGCTCATGGTGTAACTGGCCGAGGCGGGCAGGACATGCAGCAGGTGAATAATACCATCCTGTTGTGCCTGAAACTCTGCGTGACGCACCGCTTTATCACTTAATTCCATCTCAAAAACATCAACTGGCATAATGATTGTTTTGTACATATGGATCCTCCTTGTCATGTTAGAACTATCAAAACATATTATGCGTTTTTAATATGTCATTTAGTTCGCAAAACAGTTTAACGCGGGCAAGGAAGTTGTAAAGTTTCGTTAAGCAGGGAGGCAGAAAGAGGATGCCTGGCATCCTCTTAAGCAATAACAGCGGGGATTAGCGGCGGAAATCGCCAGCGGCTTCCGGTTGATATAACAGCTCAAGCACTTCCAGATGGGTAGACGCACCGCCCGGTAATTCCCAGTGGATAGTGCTACCGGCGCGCAGGCCGAGCAGCGCCGCGCCAACCGGTGCTAGTACCGAAAGTTGGCTGTTGCTGTCGGTCATCTGCGTTGGGAAAACGAGCGTGCGCACGCGTTCCTCGCCGGTGGTGAGGTCGCGGAATCTGACCTGGCTATTCATACTCACTACATCGTGTGGCATGGCCTCTGGGGCACACATCTGCGCACGATCCAGTTCGTCGTTTAGCGCGTTCGCCACCGGTGAATTTGCATAAGCAGGTTGCTCAAGCAGGCGGTCGATACGCTCGGCATCGAACTCATTAATAATGATGGCAGGTCTGGTCATGATTTACTCCATGTCTTTCATTTATCCAAAAGAAAACCCTCACCGCCAGCGGCAAGGGTTCATCTGATTCCATCATACTGATCCCGAGGCCAGGTTTGAAGTGATGCAGCGCACATTCGTTGATGGCAATTTATTCATCGTGTGAATTTTGTGCGAATGCCGTCGCAACCGATAAATCTGGATTATCCTTTTTAGGCTGCGCCTAGCAGCGTCCTTCCAGCACAGGAGAGCGTATGAGCGGTTTTGATAAACTGACCCTGAAAGATGGCAGCTATCTGTGGTTTAAAGATTGGGGGAGCGGTCAACCGATCGTTTTCAGTCACGGCTGGCCATTAACGTCTGATGCGTTTGAAGATCAGATGTTATATCTGGGCTCAAAAGGTTACCGCGTTATCGCCCATGACCGACGTGGGCACGGGCGCTCGGCCCAGCCGTGGGAGGGGCACACGATGGATCAGTATGCCGATGATTTAGCCGAGCTGACCGCGCATCTTAATTTAAAAGAGGCGGTGCACGTTGGGCACTCTACCGGTGGGGGCGAGGTAGCGCGCTATATTGGCCGTCACGGTACAAGCCGAGTGGCAAAAACGGTGCTGATTGGCGCGGTAACGCCGATTATGTTGAAAACGGACTTCAATCCTAACGGCGTGCCGATGTCGGTGTTTGACGATATCCGTGACGGTGTGGTGAACGATCGCGCGGCTTTTTTCTATGAGCTGACGGCGGCCTTTTATGGTTATAACCGCGCAGTGGCGAAAGAGTCGAAAGCGGTACGAG
Organism: Kluyvera sp.; assembly: GCA_051656825.1. Classification (GTDB taxonomy): domain Bacteria; phylum Pseudomonadota; class Gammaproteobacteria; order Enterobacterales; family Enterobacteriaceae; genus Kluyvera. Next base: position 1,575 of record JBOFJM010000526.1, on the reverse strand, counting down.
AGAGCTTTGTCGCCCAGGGATTACAGGGTTCAATTAAGGCGCTGTATGACTGCGTTAAAGCCTTTTCCCAAACGGACTTGCGTGAAGATTTGCGTAAGATGACTATCCCAACGTTGGTGATTCACGGTGATGATGACCAGATTGTACCGTTTGAAACCTGCGGTAAAGCGGCGGCGGCAATCTTGCCGGATGCGGAGTTGAAGGTGTACCACGGGGGATCGCACGGGATCTGTACCACACATAAACAGCAGATCAATGACGATCTGCTGGCGTTTATTCAGCGCTAGTGGCGTTCTGCCCCCACGGTGGGTGGGGGCGTGGATTAATAACCGATTTTGTCGAGCATGAATTGTTTGCCACAGTTGCCGGGATGCGGCTGTGGAAGCAAAGACGTGGCGGATAGCGGGTCGTTAATGCTGCTGGATTTAATGGCAATTTGCATTTCGGTTAAATACGCCGGATTGCCGTCGCAGGTGAGCTTAACGGCTTTGACGTTTTGTTTGCCAAAAGCGCGAGCAACGGCGTTATCAAAGCTGGCGCGGGTGACGGTTTTACCGTAGTTAGCGGCAAGGAACTCGCCCAGAGCACTCTGTTTCACTTCGGTATTTAGCCGTACCATGGTGTCGAAATAGGCATCGGGGTCAAAACCGAAACACACGCCGTGCTTGGCGTATTCATAGCGTTCAAGGCAGGTTTTACCGCCGCTTCCAGGCATCACCTGATTGAGTTTATTGGCAACTTCCAGCGATAAGGCGGTTTCTTCAGCGGCACATTTGCGGCTGGCTTTTGCTTCCGGCATATTCGGAATCGGACGTGTAGCGCAACCGAAACGCATCCAGCGGTTATTATCTACGCCGCGCGAGGCGATAGAACCGGGTAGGCTTGGCCATAATCCGTGAACGGTTAAATAGTCGGCTTTATTCGCCATCTCTTTTTGCGGCTTGCATTCCAGCGGCTGTTTACGATTTCTGTCGTGCTGGCTTTGGCAAAAACCAGTTTGCCATGACAGCGCCAGAACATAGCGGTCAAAGTCGCCATATTGTGTCGGTGCAAGCTGGGCGGCATGAAGGTTGCCAGCGCAGAGCAGCAGTGCGCATCCAAACACAATATTCTTCCTGAGCATATTCCTGACTCCACATTTTTAATGGTTTAACGGCGTTATTAAATCATAAAATAAGGCACCCTAAGGTGCCTTATTTATTTGGTCAGTAAATGAATTTAGTTACGCAGTTGCACCAGGAACCAGAATTTCTGTCGCGATGATGACGACAATCAGGCCAACGATAACCGGCACGGAGGTGCGTTTTACCACTTCGAACGGTGAAATTTTTGCCATCCCCGCCACGGCGACGACCACGCCGGAAACCGGGGAAATCGTACGGCCAAGGTTAGAGGCTTGCAGCATCGGAATGGAAAGATACGCTGGGTTGATGCCAGAGGAGTGCGCCAGTTTCGGGATCATCTCCACAAAGGCGTAGAACGGCGCGTTACCTGAGCCGGTAGTCATTGCCGCCAACATGGTCAGCACGACCAAAACCAGCATCAGAATAATGCTTGCTGAACCAAACGAGGTGG
>JBOFJM010000525.1:0-5384 GCA_051656825.1 Kluyvera sp. | reverse complement strand
CCGTTCGTTCTTCGTCGGTAACAACCATATGGTTGAGGACGTTGAGCGCTTTATCCGCGAGTTCCCGGACGCGTAATTTGTTCTGAGTGGTTTTCCCCCTCCCTTAGAGAGAGGGGGAAACCTATCACGACGCCTGTAAACGGAACGACGACATCGCCGCGACCAGCGCCTGTGATTGTTCTTCCAGCGAGCGGGTGGCCGCCGAAGACTGCTGCACCAGCGCCGCATTTTGCTGCGCGGTTTCATCCATCTGGCTCACCGCAATATTAACCTGCTCAATACCACGGCTCTGTTCCTGCGAGGCACTGGCGATTTCCCGCATCAGTTTGGTCATGCGCATCACCTCGCTGGCGATTTCATCCATCGTCTCTCCCGCCTGCTGCGCTAAGTCGCTGCCTTCGCTAACATGCGTTTGCGAGTCGGAAATCAACTGACGAATCTCTTTCGCGGCGTCTGCGCTACGGCTGGCGAGGTTGCGCACTTCTCCGGCGACCACCGCAAAACCGCGTCCTTGCTCACCCGCGCGCGCCGCTTCAACGGAGGCATTCAACGCCAGAATGTTGGTCTGGAAGGCAATACCGTCAATCACCCCGAGGATATCGGCGATACGTTTGGCGCTGCCGGAAATATCCTGCATTTTTTCAATTACGTAGCACACCATTTCGCTGCCGCGATCGGCGGTGTCGGAAACCTCTTTCGCCAGCTTGTGCGCTTGTTCTGCGTTGTCGGCGTTCTGTTTTACCGTGGCGGTGATTTCTTCCATGCTGGCGGCGGTTTGCTCCAGCGATGTCGCCGTCGATTCGGTACGCTGCGCCAGATGGTTATTACCCGCCGTCAGTTCACGGCTTCCCACGTCAATTTGTGAGCTGGCGTCGCGAACCCGCATCACCGAGTTCATCATCGATTCGCGCATTCCGGCGATAGCGATATTCAGGCGATTAATTTCCGCGCTGGTCGTGGTCGGTGGAATGGGGGTTAAATCCCCTGCGGCAACCTGTTCCAATTGAGCAATCGCCGCCGCCAGCGGTGTCAGCAGCAGGTGGCGTAGTTGCAGCCAGCCCAGCAGCATCACGCCTGCGGTGAGCAAAATGGCAATAGTCATCAGGACAAGCACACGGTTTTTAGTGCCGTGTACCGACGCCACTTCAACCTGCCCGCGCGATTCGCCCCAATCCTGGAAGGCGTGAATGGCATCATCAAACTGCCGCGCAACCGGGATCATGTTTTTTTCCAGAAGATCGTAATAACCGTCAACATTCTGCTGGCTCAGCGCTGCCAGCATCGGTTTGATCCCCTGCGAGTTATAGAGATCGTAGCTTTTCGCTACCTTCGCCATCAGTACCGCGCCATCGGGATCGTCCATCGATGATTGCGTCACGCGGGTCATGATCTTCTGCGCCTGCCCAACTTCTCCGTTCAGCGCATTCACCGCCTTTGCGGCATCATCAAGCATACCTATTTCCATCAACCGGACGGCCTGCCCGGCTTCATTGCGGGCGCGCAGCAGCAGCGTGTAGCTTTCATTGAGCTGCGTTATCTGGTCACTTTGTAGATGGTCAATGCGTTGTAGCGAGGCAGAACTTTGGGTGAGAGCATAAATGCCAATTCCACTGACCAAAATCAGCAGTAGGGTCATTACGGCGAGCAGGGACAGCAAGCCGGTACGGATAGAAAGCGTTCTAAGCATCATAATATTTCCGGTAGCAGGGGTACTGTTTGGCGTAAAAGCGTTTTATCGGCAGCTAACGGAAAAACTTTATTCTATCAGTATGTTAAATCTTTATATCCCCATTCCGTGGCAAGAACACCGTTCCGGCACAGTCGATAGCCTATAGATGCGCACAATTATGCTACGGGTTGAGATACCGATTAATATTCACCCGCGCAAGGTTGACGTAAAACAGCTCAAGACTTTCCTGGCGAGTTGGCTATAATACCGAGCACTAGTTTGCCATACATTCTAAAGGAAACAGACATGAGCTTACTCAACGTCCCTGCGGGTAAAGATCTGCCGGAAGATATCTACGTTGTCATCGAAATCCCGGCCAACGCAGATCCTATCAAATACGAAGTTGACAAAGAGAGCGGCGCGCTGTTCGTTGACCGTTTCATGTCCACTGCGATGTTCTATCCGTGCAACTACGGTTACATCAACCACACCCTGTCTCTGGATGGTGATCCGGTTGACGTTCTGGTCCCAACGCCATACCCACTGCAACCGGGCGCAGTCGTTCGCTGCCGTCCAGTTGGCGTACTGAAAATGACCGACGAGTCTGGCGAAGATGCGAAACTGGTTGCGGTTCCGCACACCAAGCTGAGCAAAGAATACGATCACATCAAAGATGTGAACGACCTGCCAGAACTGCTGAAAGCGCAGATCACCCACTTCTTCGAGCACTACAAAGACCTCGAAGCAGGTAAATGGGTTAAAGTTGACGGTTGGGACAACGCTGAAGCGGCTAAAGCTGAAATCGTTGCTTCCTTCGAGCGCGCGAAGAAATAAGATTTCTTATCAAGCGTTGAAAACACCGCCTCCGGGCGGTGTTTTTGTTTGTAGGCCGGATAAGGCGTTCACGCCGCCATCCGGCGCGGTTGCCGCCATTGCCTGATGGCGCTGCGCTTATCAGGCCTACGCAGTTTTGTATGCCAACATTCGCGTGTAGGCCGGATAAGGCGTTTACGCCGCCATCCGGCGCGGTTGCTGCCATTGCCTGATGGCGCTGCGCTTATCAGGCCTACACAGCCGAAAAACCTAACGCGGATAAAAAAACAACGCCACCCGAGGGTGGCGTTGTCGTATTCAACACTAGTCTTTATCCAACCAGTTGCCTCTTTCTATCAGCGTAAGCCCTTCTACCGAGCGCTGATAGACGTACATCCAGGCGCTGCCATACGGCGTCTGAATGAGATGACGTGCATATTCGCCCGCTTTAGTGCGCAGCGCATCCAGTTCGGCCAGCGTCGATGCGTCAATCCGATACACTTCACCATGTACTGTGCCATTGCCCGGCACGGCGCCTGGATAGTGGCCCAGGCTGTACAGTTGATAATCGGTAACGCTGTGATCGCCCAGCCACTGAGCGTTAGTCATCCAGTGGCTGTTGCCTTGTTTGCGCCGTAAACTGCCGTACACAAATATTCGCATTGCTAAAACTCAAACTGATAGAGCAAATCGAGAGCCTGGTCTACGCCAGACACCGCTTCCAGATACAGCTTAGGCATCAGGCGATAGCGTAACGTGAGCGTCGCTAAAGAGTCAAAGATCCCAACGCCATATTTCACCTGTAGACCCGGCAATACGTAACCACTGACCACCACTTGAGAGGAATCACCCACCCCTTGTGTATCCAGTGCCAAATTACTTACGCCGAATGTCTCACCGATTTTACCCACAACCTGACCACTTTGTGCAACCCCAATCCCAATAAGCATTGAGGTCATCGCCGCACTGTCGCTCTGGCCGCTTTCCAGCCCTTGTCCACGAACAAGGTAGGAGAGCGCTTCTTGCTGCGACATTGCCGGGTCAGAGAACACTTCCGCTTTCGGTTGATCGGCCGTGCCGGTCACGCGAACGCCTGCGATCACGTCATTTTCGGTCGAGTCTGGGTTACGGATCGCTTCAATGTTCAACAACGGTTGATCCGGCGGGCCGGAGAACAGCAGTTCGCCTTTACGCACAATCAGACCCTGGCCATAAGCGTGGAAGCGCCCTTCCGGGATATTGATCTGCCCGTTCAGGCCCAGCCCTTGTTTATCCTGCGCGACTTTGAGATCACCCGTCAGTCGCGCTTTCAGGCCAAACGCGCTCAGACGCACGTTATTGCCGACGTGGATAGTCAGGTTGCTGTTGATAGGAATCGACGCTGATTTGCTTTCCACCGGCTGAAGCTGGCTGTTGAGCATCACTTCATCGCTGGAGACACCCACCGCGCTTTCTGGCACTTCCTGCACGACGATACGCGCCCACGGGACATCAACGTTGCCGTCGAGCGTAAACAGACTTGGCGTAGCGTTAAACTCAATATCCGGCGAGACATCCAGGCGCACCATTGGCGGTACGGTAATCCGCACCCGGCTGCCTTTTGCCGCAATACGCGCACGCCAGTTATCAATCTGTCGCCAGTCAGCATCGCCGCTGAGGTTAATCGACCCTTGCTGAGTATTAACCGTCCCTTGCAGCGTGGAGCTTGCGCCGTTGAAGTTCATCGTCAACTGGCTTGGCTGCATGTCGAACGGCATAAAGTTACCGTCAACATCAATGCCGTTAAGCTGCATCTGACCAAACATCAGCGGGCTTTGCGCGTTGCCGCCCAATCTCAGGTTGGCGTTAAGTTTGCCATCCGCTTTTTCGCCGCGTGAGAAAATAGGGTTAATCATCGCCAGCGAGAAGTTACGGATGTTGATGTTACCGCCAAGATTACGCCGCCCCTGCGGGTCACTCACCTGAACTTGCCCATCCAACTGGCCGTTGTTGGTCAAACGGATAAGCCAACCCAGTTCGGCGCGATCGTTATGCAAGTCAGCGTTCAGGTTCAGCGTGTCGAAGGCCACCGGCAGTGGCGCATTGTTCACGATTTGCGTCACCTTCACGCTGCGCCCGGAGAGCGTCACTTTCCCCTGCGGCAGCCCCGGTTTGGTGGTGTCCCAGGTTACATCAGCGTTACCGCTGAATACGCCGCTCGCTTGCGTGGCATCCGGCATAAACGGTTTCAGCATCGCGAGATCGAAACGGTTGAGGTTCACTATCGCATGGCCTGCCGCACCGGCTTCAATCGTCTGCGGGACGCACAGTTCCGCATTCGGGTTCACCCAGCAGTGTGGCCCGATAGTGATTTTTTGCTCCAGGTTGCGGTAGTCCAGCGCAATATCACGATTCACCGACCACGGCCCCACCGGCGTTTTAAAGCGGGTATTGCTCAACGTCCCTTTCCAGCGCTCTTCTTTGCGGTCAAAACTCCCCGCCAGCGCGAGCTGCCCGGAAACTGGCTCGCCCTGAATCTGAAGCTGGAGGCTGTGCTGTTTTTCACTGCCTTTCGCCGCCAGATGCACCAGCCCGATGTTGACGTCCGGCTGCACAATGCGCTCCACGCGCACGTCGAGGTTACCGGCAATTTGGTCGCTCGATTTCACATCGCCGTCCACGCGAATCTGGCCAATCGTCAGCTCTTGCCAACGCAGGCCGCGCGCGGTGATATCCGCCAGCAGTTGCGGGGCTTCCACCGTACCGCGAATATTCACCAGCCCTTTCGCCGTACCGCCCAGACCAGGCAGCATGTTGTCGAGCTTCGGCGCATCGATTTTGGCGTCAAGGTTAAGATCTTTAACCCCCAGCTCGCCCTTCACATCCGCCGTGTTATTGCCCAGCGCCACATGCAGACCCGGAA
>JBOFJM010000524.1:0-2431 GCA_051656825.1 Kluyvera sp. | reverse complement strand
ACTGGGCGACATACCGGTTATTGGACATTTGTTCCGCAATGAGCTTAACCAGACCCATAGTGTTATCCGTCTGTTTCTGATCAAAGCAACCGTAGCCAATAGCGACAGTCATCATGGATAAAGAGTGGAAAATTCGTTTGCTCGGCGGGTTGCTGCATGGCCGCGAAGTTTGGCTGGCTGACGGGCATCTTTCGGTTGGTGAACGCGGTTGCGATCTCTGCCTTCCGCTGCGCGGTGGCGACAAACTGGAGTTCACGTCAACGGCTGAAGGGTTATTGATCAATCCCGGCAGCGCGGCTGTGCGGGTCAATGGTCGGCGGCATAATCCGCATAAACCCTTGCCTGAAGAAGGGGTAGTGCAGGCTCTGGGCCTGACGATAGCGTATGGCCAGCATCATGCAGACTTGTCTCGTTATCCGCTACGTAGCGGAAGGCCAGCCCTTTTTTGGGTGATGGCGCTGGCGTGCCTGATATTGATGGGAACCACCGCGTTCGTTTTTCTCAGTACCCAGAGCGTGTCGATGCCGATAAGTATCGCCTCTCAGGTGACGCAGCTACTCCAGCAGGCGGGACTGACGCAGGTCACAACCAAATGGGAAAAAGATGGCACACTCGCGCTCTCTGGCTACTGTGAAAATAGCGACAAGTTACAAAGCGTTCGCCTAAAGCTGAGTGCCTGGGGAGTGTTGTACTATGATAATGTCATCTGTTCCGACCAGCTTATCCGCCAGGTGCGTGATGTCCTGGCGCAGGCCGGGTACGACGATGCCGAGCTTTCCAGTAACTCTCCGGGTGAGGTTAGCATTAATGCCGATATCACCATGGGCAAGCGCTGGGCTGGTATTCAGCAGCAGTTGAACAGTATTCCCGGTCTGAAACAACTGCATATCAACAACCCTCATGAAACTCAGATCAATACACTCATTACCGAACTGCTGCGTAAGGGGCTGGCAGGAGACGTGAGTGTCACCTCCGTCGGTCATGCGTTCGTCATCAGCGGCATATTGACCGATGAAAAGCGGCTTGTTTTAAACGACCTGTTGGAACAGTTACGTCAACGATTCCCTGGGATAGCTCTGAGTTACCAGAGTGTGTCATCGTCAAATGAGGGGGAGCAACGTTTCCCTTCGCCGATTGCCGCTATTGTTCATGGGCAACTGGGGCTATACCTGCTGCTGAAAAACGGAGAGCGCCTGAGGATAGGTAGCCAGCTACCCGACGGCGGTGAAGTTATTGCGCTAACCGATAAGGCGGTGACGCTCAGATTTTCTGATTCACTGGTTAACTATCCTTTCAATTTTTGAGCCAATAACGCCATGCCTACGCTGACTTATTTAGAGGACAGCATGCGCGATTCCATCGCACATGCCGAGGATAAATTAAGAATACTCGCTACTGCGAGAATACGCCTGTTGCAATTGATGAAAGCCCCTGCTACTCAGCAACAATATCAGCATTTCACCTTATTGCTGGAAGCAGTCATTCAGGCCGAAGATATTATTAAAGTGATTGCTTATCGTTATCACAATAAGCCTGCAAAATCTGATTAGATTCAAGGCGAAATAATCATCAGGCGAGTCAGAGACGATTATTTTTGTTGATAAACGTTCCAGAAACGATGAGGTGTGCTGATGAAAACAAATATTGCTGCTGAACAAAAAAGAATGGAGCGCGAATATAATCGGCTCTGTCAGTGTTATTCAAACTTCACGGTTCTGAAACGGAGTATGGGGGAGCTGGCGGATCGCGCGGCAACAGACCCTGTTGCTGCGGAAAAACTCAGTGACCTAAAGGCCCTCATTCCTAATGGTATTTTAGGGCTGGAGCGTGAAGCTAAAAAAGATATAAAAGCGTTGAACGCTGCATTGAAGCAATTGCAATCTCGGATCAAATCCATAGGTAATAACAGCTAGTGTTATTTAAGGTGGAAATATGAGTGATATGTCAATAGGTTCTAACGATTATTCGTACAATGCTATAACGTCGAGTGTTAAGGGAGTTTCTGGTAATAGCAAAAATTCTGGTAGTGGGCAGGAGAATGATAATCCATTCGCCTTTGGGTTTTCGGTTCTTGATAATTTGCAACTTGTTTTGCAGAAAATCGCCAATGCTCTCTTCAACAAAATTAATACCAGTACCAATCGTGCTCGTGATACGCAGGATATGTCTAACCGGATGGATGAGGTTATTGCCGAAGCAGCTAAAGGCGACGACAAAACCCGTAAGCCAGTGCCGAATGAAGTCATCAGCTACATGAAAGAAAACGGCATTCTTGTCGATGGCGTATCAATTGATTCCTATATCAGTAGTCATGGTGATTCAGGTGAGCTGGATAAAGGGTCGCTTCAGGCTATCAAAGCGGCGCTCGATAACAGCGCGAGCCGCGACACCGACCTGTTTACGCAGGGGCAATTGAGCGTTCAGAAAATTA
>JBOFJM010000523.1:0-2133 GCA_051656825.1 Kluyvera sp. | reverse complement strand
TCACCAGACCCTGAATCATCGGGATAAACTTAAACCAGCTAAAAATCACCAGCGCGGGGGCTAAAAACAGCCAGGGGATCAGCGCCCGTTTCCGTTTTGACGTCAGCCATCCGGTGGCGTCAGGCGAAGCAGCTGGCTTTAGCGGCGCGGACTTCGTCTCATGCAGCGTCATAACTCATTTCCTCACTTAGCCAACACATTTTGTTTTTCCAGCTCGACGTTAACCTTGCCGTCGATAGCGGTCAGCTCGGCGGTCATATCACTATTACAATCGGCGAAAATGCGGTTAAAGCCATCGGCAACCACCTAGCGTACCGGCGTCCAGTTTGGAATTTGCGGTACGTAGCGCCCTTGTTCGTTGTACAGTTTGGCGAAGGTTTCCCAGCGCGCGTCCTGATAAACGGCTTTGACATCAACACTCTTATTCACCGGCAGACGTACCACCGGAATATGCTGGCTGCCTTTACCCATGCCGATTTCCTGCCCTTCCTGGGAAATCATAAATTCGACAAATTTACGCGCGGCTTCTTTCTGTTTGCTGCTTTTCATCATGAATACCGTCGTCCCCTCGGCGAGCGTTGCTTCGCCTTTCGGCCCAACGACAGGGACAACTTCGAAGTTGTCTTTGCCTGGATCTTTGTCAAACAGCGCAATGTGATACGGGCCGCTAAAGAACATGCCGCTTTGGCCGGAACGGAAGGATGGGATCACGTCGGCGGTGGTGGCGTTAATCGCCCCCGGCTGAGTGACTTTTTCGCACATCATGGTGCGCATAAAGGTCATTGCCTGTTTAACTTCAGGGGTATTCAGCGAGGCGCTGAATTTGCCGTTGCTCTCTTGCACGAAGTCGCCGCCAGCCTGCCAGATAAAGCTGCTCATAAACCAGCTTGCATAGCCGCGCGTGGTGGATGCCGGAACGATAAAGCCGTAGGTGTCGTTTTTACCGTTGCCGTCTGGGTCTTGGGTGGTAAAGGCTTTGGCGAGGGTTTGAATATCGTCCCAGCTTTTCGGCTGGGGCAGACCCAGTTTTTCTCGCCAGTCTTTACGCACGAACAGCGCAAAAGTTTGAGCCGAGGTCGGCACGCCATAATATTTGCCATCAATATAACGGGTGCTGTTCCAGGCAGTTTGGTACAGCTGGTCGCCGCCTTCAATGCTGGAAGGGATAATCTCTTCGGCAATGCCGAGCTGGATAAACTGCCCCAGCGATGCCGCATCGTTAAAGATCAGGTCAGGTAAGGCATTCCCTGCCGTTGCTCTCGCTAACCGCTGTTCAAAATCGGTCGTGGCATTGAAGTATTCAATTTTAATGCCAGTCTTATGCTCAAACTTCTCTGCTTCTTGTTTGTAGATGTTTTTGGAGTCATTGCTGGCACGAATCCAGACATTAAGGGTAGTGGCAGCATAACTTTGCCCGATCCCTAACCCCAGCGCAGAAAGAAGTAATATTGAACGTAGTTTATTCGCAGACATGATTGCATATCCTTTATTGTAGGCACAAAGGTAATTAAATTCGCAAAGAATGCATTTCCAGGTGCTGGAAAAACATTCTGGTATTAATACAACATGCGTAAAAATTTATTTTCAAACATTAAATAGAATTGCATTTCCTAATACAACCACACAAAAAAGAAATCGCATTTCAAAAACAGAAAAGTTGAATCAGATCACACTCGGAAGTGACATAAAAAGTGACATTATTATTTTATACTTAAAAACCAATAACTTATCACTTTACTGTTTTTGTTAAATATTTAAACAAAAATAGAGAAACGCCAAAAACCGTGACTCAGATTGCAGTAATACCGTCATTTTTTATACATCACAATAAACATGATGGATATCACAAAAAAAATCACTTTGTCTTTTACACTGCACGCCAACCTATTTACAAATACGTTATTTTTAATTAAGCCACCGGTCTTTTGCGTTTCAGAAAATACGCAACGGACATAATTCTCTTGTTATCTTTTCTCATATTTGCAGAAGGGTTATCACTATGAGTTCAATACTTCGCCCAAGAATATTATGCATCGCACTGCTGTGTTCTGGCCTCAGCGCCTCCCTTTATGCCGCCGAGCCATATACGCTCGAGGGTAAAGATTTGGCCTTTAGCCGCCAGCAGATTGCGGC
>JBOFJM010000522.1:0-2223 GCA_051656825.1 Kluyvera sp. | reverse complement strand
ATCCATTCGGGTTCATTACGTCTGGCTGAAATTGCTCGCACCACCTCTTCGTTGATGCCTTTTGCCAGTTCGTCAGTTTGCAGACGGGTGAAAAAGCCCTCTTTATAGTTGAGCGGGCCGCCCGTCCAGCTTTGGACATCGTCAGTTGCGTCAGTATTACGCGTCATTATGTACCGCCTATACCCCGAAGCTTTCGCCGCAGCCACATTCGTTCTGCGCCTTCGGGTTATGATATTTAAATAGCTGATTCAGGCCTTCGCGCACGTAATCCACTTCCGTGCCGTCAAGAAACGGCATTGCGCGTAAAGGAACCCACAGCTTTGCGCCATCGGATTCAAACAACAGATCGTCTTTATCCGGCTCGCTGACCGCGTCCAGCACATAACCAAAGCCCGCACAGCCGGTTTGTTTCACCCCTAAGCGCACGCCCTGAATCCCCGGCTGCTGTTTTACCAGCTCCCGGATATGCGCCGCCGCAGGCGGCGTGAGCGTGACACCACGCCAGGTCACATCGTTAGGGTCAAAAGTTCCTGAATGCAAATCCATAGGTCTACCTCATAGTGGAGCCACAAAAGGGATAACGCCATGTTAGTGATAATGATTATCACTTCAACCCGTGCCGAGTGGGGGTATTCCCCTCTGCGCCCATCCGTCATGGCTTTTTATAAGCATAGACCCTGCCGCCAGCGGCGAGTGGGATAGATGAATTTTTACAATTCTTTGAAAAATAATGGATTTATTAAGAATGAAAGGTATCAGGAAAGAGAAAGATAAAGATGCATAGCCAATACCTATTTATTTGATAGTTTTTTGGCTGTTCTGTGAATCAAGGGGTTAGAGGGTTATCAAGAGGTTAGCAAAACCACCCGCAGTGATCCGCGCATACGTACGCTGGCGGTAGCCGTCGGCCGGATAAAGACGATTTAACGAGGCATTCGACTCCGCTACCTTTTGTTGCCTTTCTTGAATATTTTCCATGACAGTTATATTGTTTATGTTATGAATATGAAAGAGTTGGCGCAAAACGAACCACCATCTTCATCGGTTTTGAGTTGTTTTGCGCTAATTTTTTACCCCATAAATCCAATATCAATGAAACCGAACGATTGCGAGATTTCGGTCGAAATGACCAATTAGCCCAAAAAACCTTATCAGTGAATCGTTACCATAAAGTCAAAAATGAGGTGAATGTATGTGGTGGTTTATTGGCATCCTTGCCGTCGTTTTTCTATTTGTGGTACTCGTTATCAGGTCGAAAATACAAGATGTTGACGATGATTATTAAGATTCAATCCTATCCGCGACAGCCATTTTTAGCTTACGCAGCTGACGCATGTAGCGAGTCATTAATCAGCCCTCCTCCCGCGCGTTTTCTCAGGAAATAAGAGGAGCGATAAGTGTCAACCGGAGTCAACCTCTCCAAAAAACCCGCCGAAGCGGGTTTATTTCAACGGAAGTGGCGTTACCGTCAATGATCTTTAGCCAGTTCCTCGATACGTTGTTTCTGACTGTCTGTGGTTTTCGAGGCGGCATGAAGTAACGCATCAGTGCATGTACGCCCGGGTTTACTGCATGATTTCGCTATTGTGTTTTTATTATCTTCGTAAACGACACGAATAGCCGCCTGGAATTTGTTGGTGATTTTATCCTCCAGCAACATGGCGACGATATCTGCGCGTGTTTTCTTTGCCGAATCTTCAGTAAAAGTGCATTTCTTCAGCATCGGAGTGTGCATGATGTATTTATCCATCGAGCATAAGAAATCAATTTTTGACCCTTTCTCTAACTGAAGTATTTTCTCATCATCCCCATTGACATACAGAAAGACGTTTTGGAATTCATTATTCCCGTCTACCTTAACATAAGCATCACCGGTAACGTTTTCACCGATTTCTGATGCAACAGACTTCACTCTAACCCGCTTGCCCTTAAGTTTTTTATTTGCCGCCAACTCGTTCTTTTCATACATCGCAAGCAGTTGAGATGCAGAGTAAGGGCCAACAACTGAAGCACCTATTGTGGAGTCACCGCCTCTCATAAATGTGGCATACTCGTTGTCTGCTATTGATTCAACCAGATTGATATAATTAGGATCTTTTACGGTGGATTCATCTGCCAATACTGAATGCGAAACGACGGCGACAAGTAACATCGCGAAAGTTCTCTTCTTCATCCACTTACATCCTATTGCCGTTAAATGAGCACACCTGCAAGGTGTATTTT
>JBOFJM010000521.1:0-2806 GCA_051656825.1 Kluyvera sp. | reverse complement strand
AATTTTGCAGGTCATCAACCACTTGCGTCACGCGCGCTTCTAGCTGGCGCAGCGATAACGTGCTGAGCGTTTTACGCGTCTCATCATCGTTATCGGCATCGCTTAGCGCGCTGAGATTATCGGTCGCCTGGCGCAACTTCGCAGGGGCCTGGGCCACCTGTTTTTGCAGTTGCGCGCTTTCCGCTTTTACGCGGTCGAGTTTATCCAGCAGTTGCAGGGTTTCAGTCAGATCCTGCTGCACCAGTTTTTCCTGGGGCGTAAGGTCTTTCTTATTGTCGAGAGAAGTCAGTTGCTGCTGGACGTCAGCGCGGTCAGGAAGATCGTTGTTGTTCTGCGCGCGCGCTTGCACCGTGGCGATAGAAAAAAGAAAGCAAACGGCAATAATGAAAAATGCAGAGATCGTGGCCCGTAGGCGGATGTTATGCAGCATAGTCTTAACATATCGTGTGGCTAAAATCGGCGGAATGCCGGAGATAAACGCCCGCGAAGAATAGCACTTCTGTTGTCAGGCGAATAGCCGGAGAGTCAAGGATTTTTACGGGTGATATCAGGAGGTGCAAACGTCGCTTTCCCCGTGCAGCGTCGGGCAAAACTGATACATCTCGATTAAAATAGCCACGTACGCCTGCGCCTCGCCGCGCAAGTCAAATGACGCGGGAGCAAATAGCCAGTTTTCCATTAGCCCAGAAATGTAGCTACGTGTCAGAATAGCCGCCCGTCGGCTTAACAAATTCGCCGGTAGCGATTTGGCTACGATGCAATCTTTTAACACCTGTTCAATGCGGTCATAACTTTCTAAGCATAAATTACGCTGTGCCTGTTGCACTACAGCCATTTCACCGACAAACTCACATTTATGAAAAATGATTTCCATCATCAAACGGCGGCGTTCTTCAATCACCGTCGCAACCAGAATATATACTAAGATTTCCCTTAAAACTGAGAGTGGATCACCGGGGAATTTTGCCCGATACTCAATCTCAAGATCGCTAATACTGGACTCTGATAACGCCCAGATTTCGTTAAAGAGATCCGACTTATCCTTAAAATGCCAGTAGATTGCACCACGGGTTACACCGGCCGCTTTTGCAATCTCAGCCAGTGAAGTAGATGATACCCCCTGCTGTGAGAACAACCGTAGGGCAACATCCAGTATGTGTTGACGCGTAACCTGCGCCTGTTCTTTGGTTTTTCGTGCCATAGGTCGGTGAATTTGCAGAGGTTAGATTTACATACATTTATGAATGTATGTACCATAGTATGACGATAATACAAACGCAGCAATGGGTTTGTGGACGCTTGTTCCATTGATCAATTTGAAATCGGACACTCGAGGTTTACATATGAACAAAAACAGAGGGTTAACGCCTCTGGCGGTCGTTCTGATGCTCTCAGGCAGCTTAGCGCTAACAGGATGTGACGACAAACCAGCTCAGCAAGGAGCACAACACATGCCAGAAGTTGGCGTTGTGACGCTCAAATCTGAACCTCTTGTAATCACGACGGAACTGCCGGGCCGTACTAGCGCTTATCGCGTTGCGGAAGTTCGCCCACAGGTCAGCGGAATTATTCTGAAGCGTAACTTTATCGAAGGCGGCGATATTACCGCAGGTGAGTCACTCTATCAGATTGATCCCGCGACCTATCAGGCGTCCTATGAAAGCGCGAAAGGCGATTTAGCGAAAGCACAGGCCGCAGCAAAAATTGCGCAGCTCACCGTTAACCGTTATTCAAAACTTCTCGGCACGCAGTACATCAGCCGTCAGGACTACGACACCGCCTTAGCGGATGCACAGCAGGCTAACGCCGCCGTCATCGCAGCCAAAGCGGCCGTTGAGACTGCGCGTATCAACCTGGCTTACACCAAAGTGACCTCACCAATTAGCGGACGTATTGGTAAATCATCCGTGACCGAAGGCGCGCTGGTGCAAAACGGCCAGGCTACGGCACTGGCAACCGTGCAGCAGTTAGATCCTATCTACGTTGACGTCACCCAATCCAGCAATGACTTTTTACGTCTGAAGCAGGAACTGGCAAACGGCAAACTGAAACAGGAAAACGGCAAAGCGAAAGTGGACCTGGTGACTAACGACGGGATTAAGTACCCGCAGAGCGGCACATTAGAGTTCTCTGACGTGACCGTTGATCAAACCACCGGTTCCATCACGCTGCGCGCGATTTTCCCTAACCCGGATCACACGCTGCTGCCGGGCATGTTTGTTCGTGCTCGCCTGGAAGAAGGGACTAACCCGAACGCACTGCTGGTACCACAGCAAGGGATCACTCGTACGCCGCGTGGCGATGCTAGCGCACTGGTTGTAGGTGAAGGCGATAAAGTTGAAACCCGCCAGGTTACCGCAACGCAGGCCATTGGCGACAAGTGGCTGGTGACTGAAGGTTTGAAAGACGGCGATCGCGTGATTATCAGCGGTCTGCAAAAAGTGAAACCCGGCGCCCAGGTGAAGGCCCAGGAAGTCACTTCTGACGCAAAAGAGCCCGCCGCAGAAGGCGCCGCTAAGTCAGAACAAACCAAGTCTTAACTTAAACAGGAGCCGTTAAGACATGCCTAATTTCTTTATCGATCGCCCCATATTTGCATGGGTGATCGCCATTATAATCATGCTGGCTGGGGGGCTATCGATCCTCAAGTTGCCGGTAGCGCAATATCCAACGATTGCGCCGCCTGCAATTTCGATAACAGCCATGTACCCCGGTGCTGACGCCGAAACGGTGCAGAACACAGTAACTCAGGTTATCGAACAGAATATGAACGGTATCGATCACCTGATGTACATGTCCTCCAACG
>JBOFJM010000520.1:0-27813 GCA_051656825.1 Kluyvera sp. | reverse complement strand
GTGAACGGCACACTGCCGTCGAACTGCAAAAACAGCCAGGAGAGCGTGCCAGAGAAAATACCGCTGATAGCCAAAATGCTGTCACCGCTGTCAATCAGGTCACGCACGGTGTGGTTAACCGGCAGGCCCGCGCCCACAGTGGCGTTGTACAGCCAATGGCGGCCCGTTTTTTCAAACGCATCATGAATTTGGCGATATTTATCGCTGCTGCTCGCCCCGGCTAATTTGTTCGCGCTGATGACGTGGAAACCGTGGCTGGCAAAATCGAGATACTGGTCAGCCAACTGTTCGCTGGCGGTCACGTCCAGCACCACTAAATCATCATACGGATGCGCGCGCATCCACAGGAACAGTGACTCTTCATCTTGCTCGATAGCTTCATCGTCGAAGAATGCCAGCGCGCGGCTCGCGTCCAGCCCTTCATAGCTCAGCAGGCTGCGGCGGCTATCGACAACGCCCGCCAGCACAAACTCAAAGCCGGTACGGGCAGAGAGCGTGCTTTGCTCGCGTGCAAACAGCTCCAGCCAGCGAGAACCAATGTTGCCTTTCCCGAACAGCACCAGGCCAATGCGTTTTTCAGCGCGGAATACCGACTGATGCAGCCCCTGAATCAGGCTTTCGGTTGGGCCAGTGCGCAACACCGCCACCAGGCTGATGCCCTCCTCCGACTGCCAGGTGAACTCTACCGGCTGGCCTTTGAGCTGTTGCCAGAAACGGTGGCAGTGCAGCGGGTTACGGGTGACGCCCGCACCGACCATCGCCACCAGCGCTAGCCCCTGGCGCAGGCGCAGTTCGCCGGGTAAACCGGCTTCATCAAGCACTTTCAGGGCGCTGTCGGCAACTTCAGAGGTGTAGCAGAATTGCAGCAGTTGGCGGTCGTTATGCACACCCACCGCCAGCGGGCGAATTTGCGCGCGCTTGAGCAGTTGATCAATGTCTTTATACGCCAGTTTGAAATCCTGGCTTGCCGGAACCTGAAACTCAATCAGGCACACGTCGTCATGGCTGGTGACAATGCGCGCGCCAGTACCAGAAGCCAGCACGCGCTCAATGCGTGTGGAGCCTTGATCCGGCGTATAGCTACAGCGCAGTTGCAGGTCAATATCGCTGCCAGAAACCGGCTGTAAAGTACGCGCGTGCAGTACCGGAGCCGCCAGACGCGCCAGTTCGCTGGCTTCATCAAGGCGCAGCAACGGCAGCAGGCAAGCATCTTTCACTTTACGCGGGTCTGCGCTGTAAACCCCCGCGACATCGCTCCAGATAGTGACACGAGACACACCTGCCAGCGCGCCAATTTGGGTGGCAGAGTAGTCAGAACCGTTACGCCCCAGCAGCACCGTTTCGCCAGTGTTATTGCGGCTAATAAACCCAGTCACCACCAGGCGTTTACCCGGATGCTGTGCCAGCAGTTGTTGCAACAGAGGGTAAGAAAGGCCTTCGTCAACCTGCGGCTGCGCCGCGCGCTCGGCGCGTAAAAAAGCGCGCGCATCGAGCCAGGCTGCATCCAGACCTTGCAGCTTCAGGACTTCTGCCATTAAACGCGCCGACCACACTTCACCGTGGCCGACCACTTCGGCATACACCGCATCGTCAACGCCTGCGTCCAGAAGCCCCGCCAAACGCTCCAGGTCGTGAATAAACTCGGCAATCATGCCATCGGCAATGTCTGCCGGTAGCAAACCGCCAATCAGATCCGATTGGTAGCGGCGTAGCGCCTGCTGAACCTGATGCGCAGAGAGCCTGTCGGTCTGGCTGAGCTTCAGCCAGTTGATCAGCTGGTTGGTGGTGCTACCGGCAGCGGAAACGACCATCATGTCGCCTGGCTGAGAGTACTCCGCCATAATACCGGCGACACGCAGGTAACACTTCACATCTGCCAGACTACTCCCACCAAATTTATGCAGCTGGCGCTCGTTCGCCCCTGCCTGCGCAATCACACTCATGTTTACCCCTCGGCTGCGATTCGGAATCCATTTTCCAGATCGGCAATTAAGTCTTCGCTATCTTCAATACCGGTTGAGATGCGCAATAGCGTCTCAGAAATACCTGCGGCGGCGCGCGCTTCTGGCGCCATACCCGCGTGCGTCATGGTTGCCGCGTGAGAAATCAGGCTCTCTACCCCGCCGAGCGATTCCGCCAGCGTGAACAGCTCCAGCCCGCTCAGGAAACGGCGCAACGTTTGTTCGTCGCCGTCAAGCTCAAAGCTCAGCATCGCCCCAAACCCTTTCTGCTGACGGGCGGCGATTTCATGCCCCTGATTTTCCGGCAGGGAAGGATGATACAGCTTTTTCACCAGCGGCTGTGTTTTCAGGAAATCAACAACCGCTTGCGCATTACACTGCGCCACTTCCATACGCGGGGAAAGCGTACGCAGGCCGCGCAATAGCAGGTAACTGTCAAATGCGCTGCCAGTCACGCCAATATTATTCGCCCACCATGCCAGTTCGGTGACCGTTTCTGGATCTTTAGCAATCACCACGCCAGCGACCACGTCAGAGTGGCCGTTCAGGTATTTAGTGCAGGAATGCAACACCAGATCCGCCCCCAGCGCCAGCGGATTTTGCAGCGCCGGGCTGAGGAAGGTGTTATCCACCACGCTCACCGCGCCCGCTTCACGCGCCAGTTGGCAGATTTTCGCAATATCGACCACCCGTAACAATGGATTACTTGGGCTTTCTACCAGCACCAGCTTCGGTTTTTCTGCCAGCGCGGCTTTTAGCGCCGCTTCATTGCCCTGATCGACAAACAGAACGCGATAGCATCCGCGCTTTGCCAGGCTGTCGAACAGCCGGTAGCTGCCGCCGTAGCAGTCGTGCGGCGCAACCAGCAAATCGCCAGGCTTCAGGAAAACGGTCGTGACCAGGTGGATCGCTGACATGCCCGTATTGGTCATCACCGCGCCTGCGCCCCCTTCCAGTTCCGCCAGCGCGCGCTGCACGACATCACGCGTCGGGTTACCGCGACGAGAGTAGTCATGGGCACGAGGCTCGTTAAAACCAGTGAAGTTATAGGTGCTGGAAAGGTGAATCGGCGGGACAACACAACCATACTGCTCGTCGTCATTTAAACCGCTACGCACTGCTATGGTGGCCTGTTTACGGGTCATGAGGATTCGTTCCTGGCAAGGTCTGTGAAAAATCAGACCCCAGAGTAAACATTGTTGCAATAGCCGTCAATACATCTAGACTTCTAAACTTCTTTGCGTATAGATTGAGCTATCGGCAAATAGCCGTTAAAATTATATGCATTAGCGCACATCTGTGATGGCTTACTTCGTGTCAGGCCCTCGCCACTACGGTAAACTACGCGCGATCATGGCCGTGATTCGGCCTGTTAACTAATGAATAGAGGATTAAAGGTATCTCATGGCTGAATGGAGCGGCGAATATATCAGCCCATACGCTGAGCACGGTAAGAAGAGTGAGCAAGTAAAAAAAATTACGGTTTCCATTCCTCTGAAGGTGTTGAAGATCCTCACTGATGAACGCACGCGTCGTCAGGTGAACAACCTGCGTCACGCCACGAACAGCGAGTTGCTGTGTGAAGCGTTCCTTCATGCATTTACTGGTCAACCGTTACCTAACGATGAAGATCTGCGTAAAGAGCGCAGCGATGAAATCCCGGAAGCGGCAAAAGAGATTATGCGTGAACTGGGGATCGACCCGGAGACGTGGGAGTACTGATGCACTGATGGCGGTTCATGGAAAGAGAACCGCTTTTACCTGCCGTTTAACAAGGATATATGGCTAAACAGTATCGCTCGGTTCTCGGGCGATCGTTTTTCGTTCCCCATTCGCCTCTCTGCCACAAGCTGGCAATATCCTTTTGCTGATACCCCGCGCTTCTCACGTTTTAAACGGGTATAAAAAAACCGCCTTATGAGGCGGCGGTTTTCTGGAATTTTTTCGGCGTCTTAGAAGCGAGTCACTTCAGGATGCAGCTCAGACATAGAAATCAGGTAAGACACAAAAATATTTTTGATTGCATTCAGCATGATAATACCTTTACCCGTAGTAAGTTTGAGGTCATTTGATGGGCAAATAATAATCTTATCCTGAATGTGATGCAATATTTTTGTGATCAACATCACAAAAATTATCTACTGCTAAAGTGCAAAGGGCGAACAGAAGGCGGGATTGCTCCCGCCGTCCCCTGATTACTTGCTGATCCCATTGAATTTATTCAGCGTTTCTTCCATTTTGAGCGTCTGTTGACGGTTCAACGGATAGAAATAAATCAAAATTACTGCCGCCAAAAACAGGCATAACGCCGGTAACAGATTCGCCATCATGTAAATATTGTCCTGCACAGCGCTGGTTTGCACCGCGCCGCCCGTTGATGACGATTGATAACCGATAATGGCCAGCATAAAACCGCCAATCGCCCCTGCGCACGCCTGACCGACTTTACGGGCAAAGAAGTTCACGCCATAAACCGTGCCATCCTCACGATCGCCGGTGACATATTGGTGGTAGTCACACACATCGGTCATAAAAGCCCAAATCATCAGGTTGAATAGACCTGCGCCCAACGTGGCCAGGAAAAGGAACACCAGATAAATTTTCGCATCGGTGATGTGGATGAAGAACATAATCAGATACATGAGCACCGCAAAGAGCAACGCTCCTACGCTCGCTTCTTTTTTACCAAAGCGCCTGGTGAGCCAAGACGCCGATGGCGCCAGCAAAACCAAAGAACCGAAGGTAAACAGGAGTGCGACCGACATGGCTTCTTTATTGTGGAAATAGTCATTAAACAGGTAGGTCATATTGGTGCCGGACAACCCCTGGTTAATCACAATAAGCAGATCCACCACGACCAAAACAATCAGCGCCTTGTTACGTAATAGCCCCTTCAATAGCACAGAAACGGGCATACTGGCTTTTTTCTCCACACGCACGCGTTCTGTCGTTAACCGGCAGGTCAATGTTAAAAAGATAAAACCCAATATTGCGCAGCCAATCGAAATCCAGAAGAAGTGCTGCCCGGAAATCACCTGGCTTCCATCAACGAGCGTGGTGTACATCAGGATAGGAATGAAAAAACCGGTTGTCCCGCCACCGATAGCTGAGCCAATGCTGCGGTAGGTTGAAAGGGAAACACGGTCGTCCGGATTAGAGCTAATCGCTGCCGACATTGCACCGTAAGGAATGCTGACGGTCGATAACAGTGAGCCATAAATAAAATAGGAGCAGCAGATATAAATAATTTTCGCCGTGTACGAGAAATCATGTACAAACGGTAAAAACAGCACCACAGAAATAATGCAGAACGGATATTTCATGCGGCGTATCCAGGGGTTAAAACGCCCGGTAGCCGTCAACTTTGAGGTATCACATAAGCGCCCTACGGTTACATCCACAAAGGCGTCAAAGAGTTTTGTTACGAAATAGAGTGAACCAACAATAGCGCCAGAAACACCAAGCACGTTAGTGTAATAGATCATTAAGAAACTGTTCACTAATCCAAGAATAAAACAGGTCCCCAGATCACCACATAAATAACCGATTTTATCTCTGAAACCGAATGGCCTGATGGCGATATGCTTATTTCTTCCTGTAATAACTTCATCACTAGACATGATGTCAACTCCTTAGACATATTATTCAAGCGAGTTATGCGAGCACCCTGATAACCAGGGGGGAATAAAAATCAATTATCAGAAGTTATAGCCCAGGCCAACACGATAACGCGTTTGTCTGTCTTCAGTTGTGGTGGTGTTATATCCAGAAGAAACGTTACCCACTTCGACAAATGGCACCCAGGAGCCGACTTTATAGGCTACGCGGAAGTTATATTCATAATCTTCTTTTGTATTATTATATATATCTTCACTGTCAGCGATTTTATAAATGCCGTTAAGCTCGAACATCCAATCATTTATGTTGTAACCCAGCCAGGCTTCTGGGCGATAAATGGTACGATCATCGCGGCCATCGGCGTTTCTACGCATGTACTCGGTACGGTAGCGGAATGCCGTCCACCAATTGCTGCTGATGTTATATTGTACGCGGAGGTAAGGCTTATAAATGGCCATGTCGTCGCCCATTTCAACAGCGACCCCAGGTTGCCAAATAAAACCTTCCCATTCAAATTGATAACTTGCGGTGTACTCTACTCCGTTGGACTCCATGTTATTCAAAACATGCTCAGACTCTTTATTATCAGAACGCGATATGCCTTCTACTGCAACACCAAAACCAGAAGCAAAGCGGTTCGACATATAAACACGATCGTAGTTACGACCATCGTCATAATATTCATGCCGATAATCAACGTATCCCGCCTGGGCCGCACCTGATAATAAAGGAAGAAGAAGTAAAGCGTATTTGGTTTTCATGGTTATCGTTCTCAATTTTTATGCCACCGTACTAATCGGCGGTCTGCTTTATCAAGCAAACGCTAATCAGCATTCTTTGAATAATAGTCAACTACGGTGGGATTTTATTTGAGCCAGAACGAGAACACCTTTTGTTCACTGCCATTCAGAAAATAAAAATGGCAAAGAGAAGAAGATAGGGAAGCTTGAGATCACCAATACTTACACATTTAGAGCAACGATTAGATAAAGCCAAAAACATGTATTAATTAAATATATGAGATGTTTTAGATAACTATATTTGTATATTTTAAAGGATAATATAAAGACCATAATATCTGAAAAACATATTCAAATATTATATTTACTGAATGGCTGATATACGTCTGTGAGTAATGGTGAATTTCAGGTACAAAAAAAGCGCCCTGAGGCGCTTTTTTCGCTTGGCAACTTACTTGCTGCCTGGGATGCTGAAACGCTTGTTGAAGCGGTCAACACGGCCACCGGTAGCCACATCACGTTGCTTACCAGTAAAGAACGGGTGGCATTTACCGCACACGTCCAGGTTCAGATCGTGACCTACGGTAGAGCGGATTTTCATGATGTTACCGCAAGAACAAGTTGCAGTAATTTCTTCGTATTTCGGGTGAATATCTTTTTTCATGGGAAAACCTCGGTTAAGGCCGCGTCGCTCTTCCAGCCCTAACGCCAGACACCACGCGATGTTGATAGTATAGTTCCTGGTGCCAAAATGCACCAAAGGCGGCGAATCATACAGAATTTGACCAGCAGATGCAAACTGATCCGCGTTCCCTTATCACAATGTGTATACTGTCTCGCCAGATTTCAAGTCAGGAAGAAAACATGCCCGTTGCCCACGTTGCCCTGCCTGTTCCGCTGCCTCGTACCTTTGACTACCTGCTGCCTGAAAACCTCAGCGCTCAAGCAGGCTGTCGCGTGCGCGTGCCGTTTGGCAAACAAGAGCGCGTCGGCATTGTGGTGTCGGTTAGCGAGCACAGCGAGTTACCGCTGAACGAGCTTAAAGCCGTCGTGGAAGTGCTTGATAACGAACCGGTGTTTTCCTCTGCCGTCTGGCGTCTGCTGCTGTGGGCGGCAGAGTATTACCACCACCCTATCGGTGATGTGCTATTCCACGCGCTGCCAATTATGCTGCGCCAGGGGAAACCCGCCAGCGCCGCGCCGCAGTGGTTTTGGTTTGCCACCGAGCAGGGACAAGCGGTGGATATCAACAGCCTGAAGCGTTCCCCAAAACAGCAACAGGCGTTGGCGGCGTTGCGCCAGGGGAAAATCTGGCGTCACCAGGTGGCGGAACTTGAATTTAACGAAAGCGCCATGCAGGCGCTGCGTACCAAAGGGCTGAGCGAACTGGGCAGCATCGCGCCAGAAACGGTCGATTGGCGCAGCACCTACTCCGTACCGGGCGAACGACTGCGGCTGAATACTGAACAGGCAACCGCCGTTGGCGCGATTCATAGCGCATCTGATGATTTCTCTGCATGGTTGCTGGAAGGCGTGACCGGCTCCGGTAAAACGGAAGTGTATCTTAGCGTGCTGGAAAACGTGCTGGCGAAGGGCAAGCAAGCGCTGGTGATGGTGCCGGAAATCGGCCTGACGCCGCAAACTATTGCCCGTTTTCGCGAGCGTTTTAATGCGCCGGTGGAAGTGCTGCATTCAGGGCTTAACGACAGTGAGCGCCTTGCCGCCTGGCTGAAAGCCAAAAGCGGCGAAGCGGCCATTGTGATTGGCACGCGATCGTCGCTGTTTACGCCGTTTAAAAATCTGGGCGTCATCGTCATCGATGAAGAACACGATAGCTCCTACAAGCAGCAGGAAGGCTGGCGCTATCACGCCCGCGACCTTGCCGTGTGGCGCGCCCATAGTGAACAAATCCCGATTATTCTTGGTTCCGCTACGCCAGCGCTGGAAACCCTGCTTAACGTCCGCCAGCATAAATATCGCCTGTTACGCCTAACTCGCCGCGCGGGCAACGCGCGCCCAGCCACGCAGCACGTGCTTGATTTGAAAGGCCAGCATCTACAGGCAGGGTTATCCCCGGCGCTGATTAACCGTATGCGCCAACATCTCCAGGCGGATAATCAGGTCATTTTGTTTCTCAACCGCCGTGGCTTTGCACCTACGCTACTGTGCCACGACTGCGGTTGGATTGCCGAATGTCCACGCTGCGATAGCTACTACACGTTGCATCAGGCGCAGCACCATTTGCGCTGCCACCATTGCGACAGCCAGCGGCCCATTCCGCGCCAGTGCCCCTCCTGCGGCTCTACGCACCTGGTGCCGGTCGGCCTGGGGACAGAGCAGCTCGAACACGCGCTAGCACCAATGTTCCCCGGCGTGCCGTTATCGCGTATCGACCGTGATACCACCAGCCGCAAAGGGGCGCTGGAACAGCACCTGGCCGAGGTTCACCGTGGCGGCGCGCGTATACTTATCGGCACTCAAATGCTGGCGAAGGGACACCATTTCCCGGACGTCACCCTCGTCGCCCTACTGGATGTCGATGGCGCGCTGTTCTCCGCCGATTTCCGTTCCGCCGAGCGTTTCGCCCAGCTCTACACGCAGGTGTCAGGGCGTGCCGGACGAGCGGGTAAACAGGGCGAAGTGGTTCTGCAAACGCACCACCCGGATCATCCGCTGCTGCAAACGCTGCTGTATAAAGGCTATAACGCCTTTGCCGAGCAGGCGCTGGCAGAACGCCAAACCATGCAATTGCCGCCGTGGACGAGCCATGTGTTGATTCGCGCGGAAGACCACAATAACCAGCAGGCGCCGGTCTTCTTGCAGCAACTACGCAATCTGATTCAGGCAAGCCCTTTGGCAGACGATAAGCTGTGGGTCATTGGCCCCGTTCCAGCGCTAGCGCCGAAGCGCGGTGGCCGCTATCGCTGGCAAATTTTGCTGCAACATCCGTCACGTATTCGCCTGCAACATATCGTCACCGCCTCGCTAGCGCTGATTAACACGCTGCCAGAGTCCCGTAAGGTGAAGTGGGTTCTCGACGTTGACCCTATCGAAGGTTAACGCAGAGTTGAGAGCGGGATCGTGAAATCAAACTATCATCACATTTTTGATGAAAATTCTGTAACGGATCCCCCTAACTATCTGATAAAAGTGTGTCAGATGTCAGGTCATAAGGAATGTGCCTGCGCCAGAGAGTGAGGAGAGATCAGGTGAAGGCTAAAAAACCGGTTGTTGCCGCAACCATGAAAGATGTTGCCCTACAAGCGAATGTCTCTACGGCAACCGTATCCCGTGCATTGATGAACCCAGAGAAAGTTTCGCAAGCGACGCGCAATCGCGTTGAGCAGGCCGCTCTGGAAGTGGGTTATCTCCCACAAATGCAGGGGCGTAATATGAAGCGCAATGAATCGCGCACCATTCTGGTCATTGTCCCGGATATTTGCGATCCCTTTTTCAGTGAAGTGATCCGTGGGATCGAGGTGACGGCGGCAGCACAGGGCTATCTGGTGCTGATTGGCGACTGTGCACACCAGAACCAGCAAGAAAAAACCTTCATTGATTTAATCATTACCAAGCAAATCGACGGCATGTTGCTGCTCGGTTCGCGCCTGCCGTTTGACGCCAGCATTGAAGAGCAGCGTAATCTGCCGTCAATGGTTATGGCCAACGAGTTTGCCCCTGAGCTGGGCTTGCCGACGGTACATATCGACAACCTCACGGCTTCGTTCGATGCGGTGAGTTATCTGCACGAGCTAGGCCATCAGTGCATCGGCTGTATTGCTGGCCCAGAAGAGATGCCGCTGTGCCACTATCGCCTACAAGGATACGTTCAGGCGCTGCGTCGTAGCGGGATAACCGTAGACCCTCACTATATTGCCCGTGGTAACTTCACCTTCGAAGCCGGTGCAAACGCACTAGAACAACTGCTGGCTCTGCCGAAACCGCCAACAGCGGTATTCTGCCATAGCGATATTATGGCGCTGGGCGCGCTTTCTTACGCAAAACGCCAGGGGCTGAAGGTTCCCGAAGATTTGTCGATTATCGGCTTCGATAATATTTCTCTGGCCGAGTTTTGTGACCCACCGCTGACGACGGTTTCTCAACCACGTTTTGATATCGGTCGCGAAGCCATGTTGCTATTGTTAAACCAGCTTAGCGGGCAGTTTGTTGATAGTGGTTCGCGTCTGCTCGATTGCGAACTGATAGTTCGCGGCAGCACAAGCAAAATTTGACATAAAGCGACCCGCTTTAGGACTAGCTTGTCTGGTCAAAGCCCCATCGCTTAAGTAACATATCGGGCTAACAAACGGAAAAATACAGCGAAACGATAGTGGCACAACGAGACTATGTACGCCGCGGCCAGCAGGCACCTTCGCGGCGCAAGAACAGCGCTTCACGGAATACACGGAAAAAGCAAAATAACTTTCCGGCAGTCTCTCCTGCCATGGTGGCAATTGCTGCTGCGGTAGTGGTTGCTTTTATCGGCGGTCTATACTTCCTTACGCATCACAAGAAAGAAGAGTCAGAGTCGCTACAGAGCCACCAGATAGCGGGGAATGGCCTGCCACCGAAACCGGAAGAGCGCTGGCGTTATATTAAAGAGCTGGAAAGCCGCCAGCCGGGCGTTCGTGCGCCAACAGAACCGTCTGCGGGCGGGGAAGTGATTAACCCAAACCAGTTGACCGACGAACAGCGCCAACTGTTGGCTCAAATGCAGGCGGATATGCGCCAGCAGCCAACGCAGCTAGCGGAAGTGCCGTGGAACGAGCAAACGCCAGCACAGCGCCAACAAACGTTGCAGCGCCAGCGTCTGGCTCAGCAGCAGGCGCAGCAACAGCAATGGACGCAGACGCAGCCGGTACAACAGCCGCAAACGCGTGCATCGCAGCCCGTTCAGCAACCGCGTCAGACTCAGCAGCCTAGAGCCACGGCGTCTAATTCGCCGTATCAGGACTTAATGCAAACGCCTGCGCATACGGCATCACAGCCGAAAACACAGGCTGCTGCGCCCATCACTCGCGAAACGACGCCGCCAAAAGCGACGGAGAAAAAAGATGAGCGCCGCTGGATGGTTCAGTGCGGTTCCTTTAAAGGCGCAGAGCAGGCGGAAACCGTCCGCGCACAGCTGGCTTTTGAAGGCTTTGACTCGAAGATTACCACCAATAACGGCTGGAATCGCGTGGTCATCGGCCCGGTCAAAGGCAAAGAGAATGCCGACAACACCATTACCCGTTTGAAAATGGCTGGCCACGGAAACTGCATTAGGCTCGCTACCGGGGGTTGAAACCCCTAAAATCTCCCCCATCTATACTTACATTCTGCCCCGTACACGGTACGGGGCCTCTATATCCGTATTTGCAACAAAGGGGTCTGCTCGTGACAACAATAGTAAGTGTTCGCCGTAACGGCCACGTCGTAATTGCCGGTGATGGTCAGGCCACGCTGGGCAATACCGTCATGAAAGGCAACGTGAAAAAAGTACGCCGTCTGTATAACGACAAAGTGATCGCGGGCTTCGCCGGCGGTACTGCGGACGCCTTCACGCTGTTCGAACTGTTTGAACGTAAACTGGAAATGCACCAAGGGCATCTGGTCAAAGCCGCCGTTGAGCTGGCGAAAGACTGGCGTACCGACCGTATGTTGCGCAAGCTGGAAGCCCTGCTGGCGGTCGCGGATGAAACCGCCTCGCTTATCATCACCGGTAATGGTGACGTTGTGCAGCCAGAAAACGACCTGATTGCTATCGGCTCTGGTGGCCCATACGCTCAGGCCGCTGCTCGCGCAATGCTGGAAAACACCGAACTTAGCGCGCGCGAAATTGCTGAAAAAGCGTTGGATATTGCAGGTGACATCTGCATTTACACCAACCATTTCCACACCATTGAAGAATTACCGTCTAAGGCGTAAGGATCTCCCATGTCTGAAATGACCCCACGCGAAATTGTCAGCGAACTGAACAAACACATCATCGGACAGGACGCAGCTAAGCGCTCCGTGGCTATCGCCTTACGTAACCGCTGGCGTCGTATGCAGCTTGACGAAGAGCTGCGCCACGAAGTCACCCCGAAAAACATTCTGATGATCGGCCCAACCGGTGTCGGTAAAACCGAAATCGCCCGTCGTCTGGCGAAACTGGCTAACGCGCCGTTCATCAAAGTCGAAGCGACCAAGTTCACCGAAGTGGGCTATGTCGGTAAAGAAGTGGACTCTATCATCCGCGATTTGACCGACTCTGCGATTAAAATGGTTCGCGTGCAGTCGATCGAGAAAAACCGTTTCCGCGCCGAAGAAATGGCCGAAGAACGTATTCTGGATGTGCTGATCCCACCGGCGAAAAACAACTGGGGTCAGGCTGAACAACAGGCTGAGCCGTCCGCAGCGCGCCAGGCATTCCGCAAGAAACTGCGTGAAGGCCAACTGGACGATAAAGAGATTGAAATTGATCTCGCCGCCGCACCAATGGGCGTTGAAATTATGGCGCCTCCAGGAATGGAAGAGATGACCAGCCAGTTGCAGTCCATGTTCCAGAACTTGGGCGGCCAAAAGCAGAAACCGCGTAAGCTGAAAATCAAAGATGCGATGAAGCTGTTGATTGAAGAAGAAGCGGCGAAGCTGGTCAACCCGGAAGAGCTGAAGCAAGACGCTATCGACGCCGTTGAGCAGCACGGTATCGTGTTCATCGACGAAATCGATAAAATCTGTAAGCGCGGCGAATCGTCTGGCCCAGACGTCTCCCGTGAAGGCGTACAGCGTGACCTGCTGCCGCTGGTTGAAGGCTGCACCGTTTCCACCAAACACGGCATGGTCAAAACTGACCATATCCTGTTTATCGCTTCTGGCGCATTCCAGGTGGCTAAACCGTCTGATCTGATCCCAGAACTGCAAGGCCGTCTGCCTATTCGCGTTGAATTGCAGGCGCTGACCACCAGCGACTTCGAACGCATTCTGACCGAGCCAAACGCCTCGATTACTGTGCAGTACAAAGCGCTGATGGCGACCGAAGGCGTGAACATCGAGTTCACCGAATCCGGTATCAAACGCATCGCCGAAGCGGCATGGCAGGTTAACGAAACCACCGAGAACATCGGTGCGCGCCGCCTGCACACCGTTCTGGAGCGTCTGATGGAAGATATCTCCTATGACGCCAGCGACCTGAATGGCCAGAGCATCACAATTGATGCTGAATACGTGAGTAAACATCTGGATGCATTAGTCGCAGATGAAGATCTGAGCCGTTTTATCCTATAATCGCGGTCACTGCATTTTCATCTTTAATTGATGGGGCTGAGAAGCCCCATTTTTATTGGCTGATTACTAATGACAAATACACCTGTGAGCCGCACCCAGGCCTGGCTGGAAAGCCTGCGCCCGAAAACGTTACCTTTAGCCTGTGCGGCGATTATCGTCGGCACGACTCTTGCCTGGTGGAAGGGGCACTTTGATGCTGGCGTCGCCGTGCTGGCGCTGATTACCGCAAGCCTGCTGCAAATTCTCTCCAACCTTGCTAACGACTATGGCGATGCAGTGAAAGGCAGCGACAAACCGGATCGTATCGGCCCACTGCGCGGTATGCAAAAAGGGGTGATTACCCAGGCGCAGATGAAACGCGCGCTGATGATAACCGTCGGGCTGATTTGCCTGTTCGGGCTGGCGTTGCTGTTTACCGCTTATCAAACGCTGGGCGATTTCATCGGTTTTATGGTGCTGGGGCTGCTGGCGATTATTGCCGCCATCACCTACACCGTCGGCACACGGCCTTACGGTTATATCGGTCTTGGCGATATCTCGGTACTGATTTTCTTCGGCTGGCTGAGCGTTATCGGTAGCTGGTATTTACAGGCGCACAGCCTGAGCAGCGCGATAATTCTGCCCGCGACCGCCTGCGGCCTGCTGGCAACGGCGGTGCTCAATATCAATAACCTGCGCGATATCGACAGCGACAGGGAAAACGGTAAGAACACGCTGGCAGTGCGTCTGGGGCCGGTTAACGCCCGTCGCTACCACGTCTGCCTGCTGATGGGCACGCTGGTCTGTCTGGCGCTGTTTAACCTGATTTCACTGCACAGCCCGTGGGGCTGGCTGTTTGTACTGAGTGCACCGCTGCTGGTCAAACAGGCACGCTACGTGATGCGTGAACGTTCTCCGCAGGCCATGCCGCCAATGCTGGAACGGACGGTAAAAGGGGCGTTATTAACTAACCTGCTATTCGTCATTGGCATTGTGTTAAGCAAAGCGTTGGCATAACTGACAAATATCAATTAACAATTGATGATTTTGCCAACAATGCATAGAGCGCGATATACTGAAATTACTCGCAGCAACTGAGCGTTAATCCGATGAAATACGATACTTCCGAGCTTTGCGACATCTACCAGGAAGATGTCAATGTCGTGGAACCCCTGTTCTCCAACTTTGGTGGACGGCTGTCGTTTGGTGGACAAATTATCACCGTAAAATGTTTCGAGGATAACGGGTTGCTGTACGATCTGCTCGAACAGAACGGTCGCGGCCGCATTCTGCTGGTTGACGGCGGAGGTTCTGTCCGTCGCGCCCTGATCGATGCCGATCTCGCCCGCCTGGCGACTCAAAATGAGTGGGAAGGCATTGTGGTATACGGCGCGGTCCGCCAGGTCGATGATTTAGAAGAACTGGATATAGGCATTCAGGCGATTGCCGCGATTCCGGTAGGTGCGGCAGGCGAAGGCATCGGTGAAAGCGACATCCGCGTTAATTTTGGCGGCGTCACCTTCTTCTCCGGCGACCATCTCTATGCCGATAACACCGGCATTATCTTGTCAGAAGATCCGCTAGATATCGAATAATGTCAGTCACCTCGGGGAAGCCTTACGCTCCCCCGATTTTTTTTGCCTGACACTACGCCAGCGGCTCGCCGCGAATAAACGCCACCGTATCCCTCAGCAGTGTTTCCGTTTGCGCCAGTACTCCAACTTTATCCATAAACGCATGAACCATGCCGCAATAGCGTACATAGGTCACTTCTGCGCCCGCCTGGCGCGCTTTATCGACAAAAGCGTCCACCTGTAGACGGAGCGGGTCAAATTCCCCGCAGCACATCAGCATTGGCGGCAGCGCTGCCAGCAGCGTTGGGTCAGCATAGAGCGGTGAAATAAACGGATTACGGCAGTCCGTTGCACCCGCGTACCACTGAGCCACCTGCCCTATCGAACCGTAAAAACCATTGAGGTAGCCGTCGATTAGCGCCTTATGCTGCCGAGCAGAGTACTGCGCGGTATCGGTCAGCGCGTCATCATCGACAAGCGTCGTCGCCGGGTAGTAGCTCA
Organism: Kluyvera sp.; assembly: GCA_051656825.1. Classification (GTDB taxonomy): domain Bacteria; phylum Pseudomonadota; class Gammaproteobacteria; order Enterobacterales; family Enterobacteriaceae; genus Kluyvera. The sequence goes on along the minus strand of JBOFJM010000520.1, from coordinate 12,192 downwards.
CCACGGCGGAGAGATAGTGCGTACCCAGTGTCGTATCCAGCAGTGCGGTCGTCAGACTCAAGTTACCGCCTGCGGAGTCACCCGCCACCACAATCCGCTGTTTATCGATGTTATACGCGTCGGCATGAAGATAGAGCCAGCGCAGAGCTGCATAGCAGTCCATAAGACCGGCCGGGTAGGGTTTCTCCGGCGCTAGCGAATAATCCACAGAGACTACCGTCAGCCCGCCGATATCCGCCAGCGCCCGGCAGGGAAACTCTACGTTATCCAACGAGCCGCCGAAGAAGCCGCCGCCGTGAAGAAACAGGATAGCGGGCGTGGGTGCTGCCGTATCGTCGTCGCAGCGGTAGATCCGCACATTGACGTGTCCCTCAATAATCTGGTTGTGGATGGTCATCTTGCGGGTATGAATATCCCGCGCTGGCCAGCCCATAGCATCACGCAGGCTCAGCAGGTCTGGCGCTTGGGCGGATGCATTCTGCGCCATCGCCTGAAGTTCATCCACCACCTGTGGGTCAAGCGCCCCCGCCAGCTCGGTGTATTGCACGTAATCATTCATTTTCTGTCGCTCCTCGCATTATCCGGCCCCCGAGCAAATAGCCACCATGAATTATTGCGGTGACAATAAACAGCACGCCGTAAGTTGTAATAGGGAAAAAGATATCGCTGCGCCCCCCCGCCACCTGAATCATACGGATGACCCACGGGTGTAAAAAGACGCCGAAGTTGATGCCAATCAGCAGGATCGACGAGGTCACGGTTTGCATGTTCGGTGAACTGACCGCCGCCGCACAGCTAAAGAAGTAGGGAATCACGAAAGCGAACACAAAGCCCGCTGCCAACACGCTGACCGCCGTCGCCGCCAGGCTGTCGGAACATACCAGCAGCAACAGCGCCGCACCGATAATCAGCAGCGAGAGCGGCAGGAGCGCGTGGCCGAACATTCTGCTCGCCCGGCCAAACAAAATACCGCCGGGAAAAGAGATCACCGTCGTCAGGGTAATCAGCAGGCTAGCCCACACGGCATCACCGTAGCCAACAGTCGTCACCACCGTCGCCAGCTTGAAGATCAGAATCATATAACCGGCGAAAATAAAGAATAAATACAGCGCGTAGCCCGGCACTCGCCAGTCAATGCGCCAGCTTCTGGACATCGTGGCAACAGCAACGGTGCGGGTTTGCGGAATATTCAATCCAAACAGCAGGATAGGAATCAGGGTAATGGCGTAGATCAGAAATACGCTGTGCCAGCCGTGGGCGATAAGCTGGCTTATCAGCAACGTCATCAACGCACTGCCTATCGCGGAAACCGCGTTCTGGTAGCCCAGCAGAGTTGCCCGCTCATCACCGTCAAAATATTGGCAGATCAGGCTATAAGAGAGCGAATTAAATAAGCCGATACCGCAGCCAAGCATAAAGCGAGAAAAGAGAACAGTGGCATAGCTATTGCTGAATATCGGCACACAGCCGGCGACCAGCGCCAATATCAGCCCCGCCATCACCGTTTTCCTATCACCAAGCAGGCGGACAAAAAAGGGCGCGAGGATCACCAGCAGCAAAATGCCAAAGTTAGTAACCGACACCGTCAGTTCGATATCCGCCAACGAGCGCAGCGGAAACGCGGTAGCCATCAGCGGGATTGCCGCCGCCACCGCTGGGCCGGACATATTGATGAGCGAAATCGACAACAGCGATATTTTAAAGAGACTGCGTTTTTCCTGCTCCATAGCGGCTCCCGCCTCTAATAAGTTGGACAGGCAGCAGAATAAGGCGGCTATTGTTCTGGCAATAGGCGATTTTTTGACGAAAAAAAGGTCAAATAATACTTTTCAAATCTGGCTCACAAAACGCTCAGCGCCGGGATTTTCGGTACTGAAACGGCGTCATGCCGTGCGCCTGGCGAAAGTAATAGACGAAGGATTTGAAGTTGGGAAAACCGCAGCGTTCGGCAATGTTCTGGACTCGCAAATCGCTATCAAACAGGAGCGCCATCGCCGCATTGAGGCGCACGGAGACTAGATATTCATGAAAAGTACGCCCGACGCTCTGCCTGAAGCGGTGCGCAAGCCAGGTTTCGGAGAGATAAAAACGGCTCGCCACGTCGGACATCGTGATTTTCTCGTGGAAGTGGCCGTCTATCCACTCGGTCACTCTACTCATTTTCTCTGTAGGATTAACATTCTGGTACAGATAGCGGTTTTTGTTCTGTGCAAAGGCGCGTAACAGCCAGTAAATCAGTTGATACGCCAGAGCATTGAACATCAGGATATCGCCAGCCTCGGGTTTATGCCGACGGGTCAACACCGCGCTCTGGCTCAGCAGATGCTGTAGCTTGCGGTAGGCCTTACGCTGTAGCGGGCTAAAAGCGGCAGGGTCGTGAAGATCGAACAGCTGCGTATCCAGATGGGGAATAATATTCAGCAGCCGTTGATGAGGATAAATCACGGTCAGGGCTTCCGTCGGCCTCGGAGAACTGGACACGACTGAATGTACTTCGTTGGGGTTGACCAACAAAATCTGCCCGGCGGCGGTCGCATAGGTTTTACCGTTAATGGTAAATCCGGAGATAGAACCGCAGAGCGTATAGTTGAGCTCAAGCGATTTATGCCAGTGAGGTGCAACTTCGGCGGCACAGTCGGTGTGCAAAATAAACAGAGCCAACGTTCCGTTATCCGCCGCAATAATCTCGTGACGATAGGGTGCGGGCATAGACGAATCCTTACAGCAGATAGCAAAATGGGCGCATCAGCGCCCATTTTGCTCATCAGATGCGGTTAGTACAGCATCTTAGCGCAGTCCAGCCAGTCACCTTTGAATGGACGCTTCATGTTTTCAATGGCGTCGATGATGTCATGGTGAACCAGTTTTTCGTTCTGAATACCCACGCAACGACCGCCAAAGCCTTGCTGTAGCAGTTCAATCGCGTATGCGCCCATACGGGACGCCAGAATACGGTCGTAAGGAACCGGAGAGCCGCCGCGCTGAATGTGGCCCAGAACGGTTGCACGAGTTTCACGGCCCGTTTCAGCTTCGATAAAGTGCGCCAGTTCATCGACATCGCACATGTGCTCGGTAATCGCCACGATGGCGTGTTTCTTACCTTTGGCGATACCCGCTTTGATTTCGTTCACCAGGTCGTCGCGTTTAAATTCAACTTCTGGCACCACGATAAATTCGCAGCCGCCAGCGATAGCCGCTGCCAGGGTCAGGTCACCGCAGTAGCGGCCCATCACTTCAACAACGGAGATACGCTGGTGAGAAGAAGAGGTGTCACGCAGGCGGTCAATCGCCTCAACAACGGTGCTCAGAGCAGTAAAGAAACCGATGGTGTAGTCGGTGCCTTTGATATCGTTATCGATAGTGCCTGGCAGGCCAATGCAAGGGAAGCCCATTTCAGTCAGGCGCATCGCACCCATGTAGGAACCGTCGCCGCCGATAACGACCAGCGCATCGATACCGCGTTTTTTCAGGTTTTCGATAGCCACTGCACGGATGTTTTCATCACGGAATTCCGGGAAACGCGCAGAGCCGAGGAAAGTGCCGCCACGATTGATCATGTCGGACACGCTATAGCGGTCAAGCTGAACCATACGATCTTCGTACAGGCCCAGATAGCCGTCGTAAATGCCCATCACTTCCAGGCCTTCTGCCAACGCAGAGCGCACAACACCGCGAATAGCGGCGTTCATACCCGGCGCATCACCGCCGCTTGTCAACACACCGATTTTCTTAATCATGACTACCTCTGAACTTAGGAATGCTAAAAATAAATTCTTCTGCCCGAAGCGCTCCCGTAAAACGGAGGGGAGAGAACGACTCTATGTAGAGATAGTATATCAAGCGCTTCTTGCTGAATTGATTCAGGTCAGTCTAAACGGCGGTTATTTATACAAATAATGCCGATTTAGCTCACACTTTGTACAACCACTGCGAAAGTTCAAATTCCTCTGTTTTCTTGTGGAATAACAGAGCATGGATCCTGGTGAATAATCACGTCGGAACCTGGAAAACGATGCAAAATCGCTTGCTCTACCTGGTCGGCAATGTGGTGCGCCTGAACCAGAGGTAGGTTATCTTCCATTTCCAGATGGATCTGAATAAAGCGGGTCGGCCCTGACTGCCGCGTTCGGAGATCGTGCGCGCCGCTAACGCCCGGCCAGGTGCTCACGATATCGATAATTTCCTGACGTTCTTCATCGGGCAGCGCACGATCCAACAAAGACTGAACCGCCTCGTAGCCCATACGTAACGCGCTATATAGAATATAGATGCCAATTCCTAATGCAAACAGCGCATCGGCGCGATGCCAGCCGTACCAGGAGAGGCCAAGTGCGATAAGAATCGCACCGTTCATCATAACATCAGACTGATAATGAAGCATATCTGCGCGAACAGCCTGACTTTGCGTTTTTCTCACCACCCAACGCTGAAACGTTACCAATACTAATGTACTGATCAACGCAATCACTGTCACCACAACACCAATACCCGGCTGGCTCATCGGCGTGGGTTGCGCCAAATGCTGAATCCCGGTCAAAAACAGGAACAGCGCAGAGCCGGAAATAAACATACTTTGCGCCAGCGCCGCCAACGACTCCGCCTTGCCGTGACCAAAAGTATGTTCTTCATCCGCCGGTTGTAGCGAGTAGCGCACCACCAGCAGGTTGGTTAACGAGGCAGCGATATCCACTAACGAGTCCACCAGTGCCGCCAAAATACTGACCGAACCGGTAAACCACCATGCAAAAATTTTAATCACCAGCAACACAGACGCCATCACCGTTGCCGCTATCGCTGCGCGGCTGACCAATCGGCCATAAGATTGATTCATAAACACTCCTGCTTACAGATCTGCGTAGTATAGCGGGAATGCATGAACGCTGCGTCAACGTCGAATTTTGGGCAAAAAAAACCCCACATCATGTGGGGGAAGACAGGGATGGTGTCTATGGCAAGGAAAAACAGGGTTTGTTACTGGTTGCTACGGGTATTGCTACTAAACAGACTCACATTCGAACCGTGCTGCATCCGTGCAACGTCACGCAACTGCTCCATACGCTGCTGGTGATTTTCATTTAAAGCCGCTTGCTGCTCTGGTGTTAACAGGCGGTACATCTGGTGGCGCACCTTCGCCATTTCTACCTGGCGGTTAATCTGCTCCTCGGCCATTTTTTCGGCCTGAGCGCGCACAGCGGCTTCATCAAATTTTTCTGCGGTGACAAGGCGATGCATTGTCTCCGCTTCGCTAACATTAACGGGTGGACGATCGTGTCGTGCCCGTTGCATCAGATCGCGCATTTGCTGGCGTTGATGTTCGGTTAAACTAATACCGTCGAACATATGGCCCTGGCCGTTTCGCAGCGTGTTACTTTCCGCTGGGTGCCAGTTAACGCTGGTGACGACTTCATCGGCCTGGCTATATGCACTGAATGCCAGCGTTGAGGCCATGACGGCAGCGATAACATTGCGCATCACATGCTCCCAAAAACTTTTGTGTCGCGATTCAACGATAGACAGTTTACGATTCAGGCTGCAAACATGCGTCAGGGGGTGTAAAACAACGTAAAGTCATGGATTAGCGGGCCTCGATGACGTAATTTCTGCCTCGGAGGGATTAAAATATGAATAAAATTTTGCTAGTTGATGATGACCGAGAGCTGACTTCCTTGCTAAAGGAACTGCTTGATATGGAAGGCTTTAATGTTCTGGTTGCCCACGATGGCGAGCAGGCATTGGCACTGATTGATGACAGCATCGACTTACTTTTACTCGACGTGATGATGCCGAAGAAAAACGGAATCGACACGCTTAAAGAGTTACGCCAAACACACCAGACTCCCGTCATTATGTTAACCGCTCGCGGTAGCGAGCTGGATCGCGTTCTGGGCCTCGAACTGGGCGCAGATGACTATTTACCTAAGCCGTTTAACGACCGCGAACTGGTCGCGCGTATTCGCGCTATTTTGCGTCGTTCACACTGGAGCGAGCAGCAGCAAAGTAGCGATGCGGGTTCGCCAACGGTCGAAGTGGATGCCCTGAGCCTGAATCCAGGCCGCCAGGAAGCGAGCTTCGATGGGCAAACGCTGGAACTGACGGGCACGGAATTTACCCTGCTTTATTTGCTGGCTCAGCACCTGGGTCAGGTGGTTTCGCGCGAGCATTTAAGCCAGGAAGTGCTGGGTAAACGCTTAACACCATTCGACCGCGCTATCGATATGCATATTTCCAACCTGCGTCGTAAGCTGCCAGAGCGCAAAGATGGCCACCCGTGGTTTAAAACCCTGCGTGGGCGCGGCTATTTGATGGTTTCCGCTTCATGATTGGAAGTTTAACCGCTCGCATCTTCGCCATTTTTTGGTTAACCCTGGCGTTGGTGCTTATGCTGGTTTTGATGCTCCCTAAGCTCGACTCACGCCAGATGACGGAATTGCTGGAAAGTGAGCAGCGCCAGGGGCTTATGATTGAGCAGCACGTTGAAGAAGAGCTGGCCAACGATCCCCCCAACGATTTGATGTGGTGGCGTCGGCTGTTCCGCGCAATTGATAAATGGGCGCCACCGGGCCAGCGCCTGTTGCTGGTCACCAGTGAAGGCCGCGTAATCGGTGCTGAACGCAACGAGATGCAGATTATCCGTAACTTTATCGGGCAGTCGGACAACGCCGATCACCCGCAAAAGAAAAAATACGGGCGCGTCGAATTAGTCGGGCCATTTTCGATTCGTGACGGTGAAGATAACTACCAGTTATACCTGATCCGTCCAGCCAGCAGCTCGCAGTCCGACTTTATCAACCTGCTGTTCGATAGGCCGCTATTGTTGTTGATAGTGACCATGCTAGTGAGTGCGCCGTTGCTGTTATGGCTGGCGTGGAGCCTGGCGAAACCGGCGCGTAAGCTGAAAAACGCGGCGGATGAAGTGGCACAGGGGAACCTGCGCCAGCACCCGGAACTGGAAGCCGGGCCGCAGGAATTTTTAGCCGCAGGAGCCAGCTTTAACCAGATGGTAATGGCGCTGGAGCGCATGATGTCCTCGCAGCAGCGTCTGCTCTCGGATATCTCTCACGAACTGCGTACACCGCTCACGCGTTTGCAGCTCGGAACCGCCCTGTTGCGCCGTCGTAGTGGTGAAAGCAAAGAACTGGAGCGCATCGAAACCGAAGCGCAGCGTCTGGATAGCATGATCAACGACATGCTGGTGATGTCGAGAAATCAGCAAAAAAGTGCGCTGGTTAGCGAAACGTTGAAGGCCAACCAACTGTGGGGCGAGGTGCTGGATAACGCCGCATTCGAAGCCGAGCAGATGGGTAAATCGTTCAGCGTAGACTACCCGCCTGGGCCGTGGCCGCTTTACGGTAACCCGAACGCGTTAGAAAGCGCGCTGGAAAACATCGTGCGTAACGCCCTGCGCTACTCGCACACCAAAATTGCCGTTAGTTTCTCCGTTGATAAAGACGGCGTCACCGTGCACGTTGACGACGATGGCCCAGGCGTTAGCCCAGAAGACAGAGAGCAGATTTTCCGTCCGTTCTATCGTACCGATGAGGCGCGCGACCGCGAATCAGGCGGCACGGGATTGGGGCTGGCCATTGTCGAAAGCGCCATGCAACAGCACCGTGGTTGGGTGAAAGCCGACGACAGCCCGCTCGGTGGTCTACGCCTGACGCTGTGGCTACCACTGTACAAGCGAACCTAAAACACATCGGCCTGCATCAGCAGGCCGATTTTTTATCTTATTCCGGCGCTTTATCGCCCCATAGCCGTCGGCGGTTATCTTCGATTTTGCCGCTCAGACGGCGTTTTTGCATCGTCCGGCTCCAGCTCACCGACAACCCAGCCGCACTCAGCAGCCGGTGATACTGGTCGTCATCAAACGGCATATGCCAGGCAATCGCCGCCGCGTCATACACCGACACATCGCTCAGGCGCGACGCTAATTCCAGCGGCGCATCGCTGGACACTTTGCCCGGCGCAATCACGCGGTACAACCAACCGACCTTGCCGCTTTCCTGCATAAACGACGCCATATCACTGATAGCAAAGTGAAAATTGAGCTTAAAGCACGGGGAGCGTGGCTGAGTCACCTGAATAAGCGTCTCACCCCAACGGTAAATATCGCCGATAAACACCGTGCGTTCGGTCATACCTTCCGTCGATAGGTTTTCACCAAACGCCGGGGGATAAAATAGCGACGCTTGTTCGGGGAAATCTCGAATTAATTCAGCGTAATGTTCGCGAGGAAAATGGCAGAGCGCGCGGTCTGGGCCGCCGTGGATTTTTTTCTCCGCCTGTTCATCGCCCAGTAGCCCCAGCTCGGTAAGCTCCAGCTCACCGTCTATCTGTATTTTGCCGATAGCGCTTGGGCGACTGCCGTCATAGTCGCGAATTTTGCCAATAAACACGTCAACCGGATAATGCATCTGCTGCTCCTTACGCGGATACAAAAAAAGCGAGTCATCAGACTCGCTTCTCAGGACGTGCAATGCAACTTTATTTTTTAGCGGCGAAACGCGCTGCGGCTTCGTCCCAGTTCACCACGTTCCAGAACTCTTTGATGTAGTCTGGGCGGCGGTTTTGGAATTTCAGGTAGTAAGCGTGTTCCCAGACGTCCAGACCGACGATTGGGAAACCGGACGCGCCAGAAACGGCTTCACCCATCAGCGGGGAGTCCTGGTTAGCGGTAGAAACAACCGCCAGTTTGTCGCCTTTCAGCACCAGCCACGCCCAGCCGGAGCCAAAGCGGGTTGCTGCTGCTTTTTCGAATTCAGCTTTGAAGTTATCAACGGAACCGAAATCACGCTCGATAGCCGCTTTCAGGTCGCCCTGAAGAGTCGTGCCTTTTTTCAGGCCTTTCCAGAAGAAGCTGTGGTTTGCGTGACCCCCTGCGTTGTTACGCAGAACGGTTTTTTTGTCAGCCGGCAGTTGATCCAGTTTAGCGATCAGCTCTTCTGCAGACAGAGAAGCGAACTCCGGCAGGCTTTCCAGCGCTGCATTTGCGTTGTTCACGTAAGCCTGGTGGTGTTTGCTGTGATGGATTTCCATCGTTTGTTTGTCGAAGTGCGGTTCCAGGGCATCGTACGCATAAGGCAGGGATGGCAGGGTATAGCTCATAATCATCTCCATTATTGTCGGGCGGCAAACCTGTTAACGCCGCGTAATCAGTTGGTTCATTATAGTTAATTAAATGATATTGAAAATGATTATCAATGCCGTAGTTTTTATAAGGTTATAACTCCTGGTTATGTATCTGATATCACGGCGTTAATTCGCCAAAATGGTCTGCCTATTGCTGCAACAGGCAAAACCGTCGCTTTACATCCGCATGTCCTCAAAATGTGAAGCCCCTCGTAAAGATATCCCTCTGATGGTCAGCGCTTAATTCGTCGTGGCAATTAACGGAAGGTTATTGAATCGCATACTTTTTAAGCTGCACGGGTTGGCGAACAGCATTGCCGACAATAAACCGTTAAGGGAAATATAATGAATAATGCGATTACGATGGGTATTTTCTGGCATTTGATAGGCGCGGCCAGTGCAGCCTGTTTCTATGCCCCGTTCAAGAAAGTGAAACATTGGTCCTGGGAAACGATGTGGTCCGTTGGGGGCACGGTTTCCTGGCTTATCCTCCCCTGGACTATCAGCGCCCTGCTGCTTCCCAATTTTTGGGGCTATTACAGCGCTTTTAGCGCTTCCACGCTGATGCCCGTCTTTCTGTTTGGCGCCATGTGGGGGATTGGCAATATCAACTACGGGCTGACGATGCGCTATCTCGGCATGTCGATGGGCATTGGGATTGCCATCGGGATTACGCTCATTGTCGGCACATTGATGACGCCAGTTCTGAACGGCAGTTTTGATGTGCTCATCAATACCGAAGGCGGTCGCATGACGCTGCTGGGGGTTCTGGTGGCGCTGATTGGCGTTGGCATTGTGACCCGCGCTGGGCAGCTTAAAGAACGCAGTATGGGCATCAAAGCCGAGGACTTTAATCTTAAAAAAGGGTTAGTGCTCGCCGTGATGTGCGGCATTTTTTCGGCAGGTATGTCTTTTGCCATGAGCGCCGCCAAACCGATGCATGAAGCGGCGGCTGCCCTCGGCGTCGATCCGCTTTATGTCGCGCTACCAAGCTATGTAGTTATCATGGGCGGCGGGGCGTTGATCAACCTCGGCTTCTGTTTTTTCCGCCTGGCAAAAATCAAAACTTTGTCGGTAAAAGCTGACTTCTCGCTGGCAAAACCGCTCATCATCAGCAATATTCTGCTTTCCGCATTAGGCGGATTAATGTGGTATCTCCAGTTCTTTTTCTACGCCTGGGGCCACGCCAAAATTCCGGCGCAGTATGACTACATCAGTTGGATGCTGCACATGAGTTTCTATGTCCTGTGCGGTGGGCTGGTTGGGCTGGTGCTGAAAGAGTGGAAAAACGCAGGCCGCCGCCCGGTTAATACGCTGATTCTGGGCTGCGTTGTGATTATCATCGCTGCCAATATTGTTGGCCTCGGCATGGCAAGCTAACGGCACAACCCCCGACGACGATGACGCCATTGTGCTGGCGTCATCCCGACTTCGCAGTTAAATACCGCCGAAGATTAAATTAATGGCGTTACTCACGTTCGAGCGTATGGCTTAAGCCCATTCAGCAATAAAAACAGATAGCCGATAACCAACACCCAAAAGCTCAAACGCAGACCCACAGCATCGATAACCATCCCCTGGATAAAGGGCAGCACTCCGCCACCAATGCCCGCCATAATCAAACAAGCAGAAATGGATGCCGCATAGCGATCAAGGCCACAGAGCGTGCGAGAGAAAATAATGGGGTACATCACCGAATTCATGAGCCCCGTAGCCAGCAGGCAATAGCCGCCAAAACGGTTAGCGAAAACTATCGCGGCAACTGTGAGTAGTACCGCTCCCGAAGAACACAGGCAAAACAACAACGGAGGTCGGCAACAGTGAGCCAGCAAGCCATACAAAAACCGACCAGCTAATGCACCGCCCCAGTACAACGAGATAAAGGAGGTCGCTTGTGCAAGCGTAAACCCGCCCAAAGACGGGTCGTGAAGATAGCTGAGGGCCGTAGTACCCATGCTGACTTCAACACCAACGTAAATAAGAATGCCACTCACCCCAGTACGAAACTGCGCATAGCCCCTGAGCACACGAATCGCAGAGAAAATATTCTCGTGCACATCACGAAAATCAGCCATAGCAACACGGTATAACGCGGCAAGCAGCACGCTCCCCACCAGCATCAAACCGAGGTACATCCCGGGAACTGAGATGACAGAGCCAGCCAGAACAACCGCCAAAACGATAGGCGCTAGCGCCGCCCCGAAGGAGTTGATGGACGACGCCAGACTGAGGCGCCCTGCCGCACTTTGCGCCTCGCCAAGCCGATTGACATAAGGGTTTGCGACCACCTGCATCGCCGCAACCCCCATTGCCACAATGAAAATCCCCACCAGGCAACCAGCAAATGACACCAGCCAGAGCGATACGGCAATCACCACCGCCCCACTTGCGGCGAGTATCAACGCCAGTAAGAGCGCACGGCGATACCCGAAACGCACCATCCAGCTCGAACACGGTAAACAAACCACAAACGGTGCGAGATAAAACGCCACATTGACCAACATCGAGTCTCGCCATGAAAGCGAAAAAACTTGCCGGAAAAAGGGGATAGTGGCGCTATTAATGGCCGTCAGGACGCCCCAGTAAAAAAAGACAGCCGACAGCAAAATGAACGCCCGGCGAGGATTCTGTACCATAATTTATCCCGCCATTTCCTGCGCCAGATATGCGGCGACGTACTGCCGAGCAACTGCTCACGGAACGCCACATGCATCAACTTACGCGCCAGGCGGGAGAAGATTTTCATATGATCGCCCTTCTCCTGCTCGCTCACCGTCAGCATGATAACCAGCGAGACATCCACCTCGTCGCTCCACGCCAGCGGCTCACTCAAACGCATCACCGACACGCTGCTATGCGCGACCGCCGCCGATTTGCAGTGCGGAAGCGCAATCGCAAACCCTAATGCGGTAGAGAAAATCGCCTCACGCTGCCAAATCGCCTCCTCAACGGCTGAGCCGGACAAGACCCGCTGCTCAACTTCCAGATTATCGGTGAGTACCTTAATCGCCTCCGCTTTACTGGTAATAGCCCGATCGAGCGGGATCAAATACGGGTTTTGCT
>JBOFJM010000519.1:0-2487 GCA_051656825.1 Kluyvera sp. | reverse complement strand
GGTGAGAGGGGAGAGACTCACCAGGGTCAGGGCATCTAAGTGCCCTTTATTTATTACACAGAGTAAAATAATTACTCATGATTTTGTTTGACGCCTATCACGTTTCAATGAGCATCGGCTGAAAAACTTAATCTTATTTACACTAAAAGTGTCTACTTGTTTCCAGATTAACATTCACCGCCACTTTTGAGGCGGTGAACTGTACTCGCTTTAACCATTAATTACGAGCATTAAAATAACCTCTAAAATCATGCGGATTGCAGGCGGGCCGAGTCGATATGGAAGAGTTTTGAGAAGTTGTCAGTGGTCTGTTGTGCCAGCTGTTCAATGCTAACGCCCTTCAGAACCGCCATGTATTCAGCCACGTCGCGCGTCATCGCCGGTTGGTTCTCTTTGCCGCGATGTGGTACTGGCGCAAGATACGGTGAATCGGTCTCAACCAGCAATCTGTCCAGCGGCACGTAACGCGCGGCTTCACGCAGTTGTTCTGCGTTGCGGAACGTCACAATACCGGAAAACGAGATATAAAAGCCCATATCCAACAGCTTACCCGCCGTCTCTGTATCTTCAGTGAAACAGTGTAGTACACCACCACAATCCGTCACTTTTTCTTCTTGCAGAATCGCCAACGTGTCAGCGCGGGCATCACGAGTGTGCACAATCACCGGCTTGTTCAGCTCTCGGCCAATCTGGATATGCTGGCGGAATGACAATTGCTGCTGTGCTTTCGTTTCCGGAGTGTAGAAATAATCCAGCCCGGTTTCACCCATTGCCACAACGCCCTCTTCCGCCGCCATCCGACGCAGGTCTTCCACGTCATAGGCTTCGTCCTGGTTCAGCGGGTGAACGCCGCAAGAGAACACCACATTTGGGCGCTCCCCCACCAGCGCGCGCATTTGCTGGTAACCGGGCAGCGTGGTCGCCACCGCAAGACAAAAACGGACGTCGCGCGCGGCGGCTTTCGCCAGTACGTCATCAACATCTTTATGCAGGGATTGGTAATCAAGGCCATCAAGATGGCAGTGCGAGTCGACTAAAAACATGATGTCTCTCTTAGAGGTGGGATACTGGCAGTACCGCACCAGGTTGCAAATACTGTTCCCAGCGCAGCAGGCGCTCGGTGAGGATTAATTCGCGGTTCAGCCCCGTCACGCTTAACAGTTGTTCACGGCACACGCAGGCATCCGCAGTGATAACCTGTAAACGCGAGGCCGAAAGCGTATGGGCCAACTGATTCACCAGCACGGCCTGGTCTGCGTTAGTTAAACGGGTAATACGTTGCTGCTGTTTTAACGCATCCAGCAACAGTGATGAGAACCAGTGCAGACGTTGCACCACGGTATCATGGTTCAGCGTAGGCAAAAGCGCCAGCCAGTCACCGCTGTGCAGAGTGCTGCTCAGCGCCTGACACAGTTTATCGCGCGCAGCCCATGTCTCGGGCAGCAGCAGTTCCAGCGCGGCGGCAGGTGCGTGATCGCTCAGACGAAGCGCGGTCAGCAAGGTGTCGCGCGGGGCGTTGTTTTCCCGCTCCAGCCACGCCAGCGCGTATTGTTCGCTCGGAGGCGCCAGATGGAAGAAACGGCAGCGGCTACGCAAGGTTGCCAGCAGGCGCTCTGGCTCCTGACACGCTAGGAAGAACCACGTATTCTTCGGCGGTTCTTCCAGCGTTTTTAGCAATGCGTTGGCGGCAGCCTCTGTGAGCAGCGTCGCGTCGGCAATCCACACCACTTTCGCCCCGCCCAGCCGGGAATGCTCATAAAGTTTTTCGCCGACGTCACGCACGGCATCAATACCCAGGGTATTTTTGCCTTTTTCCGGCTGCAAAGCGTAGTAGTCTGGATGTGTTCCGGCTTGCATCAGTTGACAGCTATGGCACTGACCGCAGCTTTTATGACCGTCCGGTTTTTGGCACATCAAAAAGCGGGTGATAGCGTAGGCTAAAGAGTCGGCCCCCATCCCGCTGCGCGCCTGAATAAGCAGCGCGTGGTGACCACGTCCGGCCTGGTAGCTTGCGACAAGCTGTTCAAACGGCGGGCGCAACCACGGATACCATTTCATGCCTGTTGCTCCACAACCCACGCGGTGACCGTTTCGCGAATATCGCTCATCACCTTCTCCAGCGGTTGGGTAGCATCGATAGTGCGAATCGTATCGTCGGCGGCCGCCAGCTCAAGATAGCGCGCACGGGTACGGTTAAAGAAATTCAGCGACTCTTGTTCGATACGGTCAAGGTCGCCACGTGCACGAGCGCGTTTGAGGCCGACTTCCGGCGTCACGTCGAGATACAGCGTCAGATTCGGGCGAAAATCCCCCAGCACCGCATCGCGTAGCGTTGCCAGCAATGTGCGGTCAATACCGCGTCCACCGCCCTGGTACGCTTGCGTCGAGAGGTCATGACGGTCGCCAATCACCCACTGCCCTTGCGCCAGTGCCGGTTTAATCACCGTATCCACCAATTGTACGCGCGCCGCGTAGAACATCAGCACT
>JBOFJM010000518.1:0-1919 GCA_051656825.1 Kluyvera sp. | reverse complement strand
CATCGCCCACTGGAGTTTTGATAAAGGGCAACCTGCCGGGGCGGGCACTGATACGCTACCGGGCGTGCCGTATCTGCTGTTGCCGCTGCGCAGTGCCGATAAAACTCACGGCCTGGTGGTGGTTGAGCCGAATAACCTGCGCCAACTGATGGTTCCTGAACAGCAACGATTACTGGAAACATTCACCCTGCTGGTTGCCAGCGCGCTGGAGCGTCTGGCGCTGACCGCCAGCGAAGAACAGTCGCGGTTAATCAGCGAACGCGAAAGCCTGCGCAACTCGCTGCTGGCGGCGCTGTCCCATGACTTGCGCACACCGCTAACCGTGCTGTTTGGACAGGCGGAAATTCTGACATTAGATTTAGCCAGCAGCGGCTCGCCGTATGCGCCGCAGGCTAACGAGATTCGCCAGCACGTGCTCAACACTACTCGGCTGGTCAACAATCTGCTGGATATGGCGCGCATTCAGTCCGGCGGCTTTAACCTTAATAAAGAGTGGTTAACGCTTGAAGAGGTGGTTGGCAGCGCGCTACGTATGCTGGAGCCGGGTTTAAGCGGGCGGCAAATTACGCTCTCCCTGCCTGACCCGCTGATGCTGGTGCATCTTGATGGCCCGCTGTTTGAACGGGTGCTGATAAACCTGCTGGAAAACGCAGTGAAATACGCAGGCGATGAGGCCGCTATCGGGATCAGCGCCAGCACAGAACACAATACGTTATGTCTTGAAGTGTGGGATAACGGGCCGGGTATTCCGAACGGGCAGGAACAGCATATTTTCGCCAAATTTTCCCGTGGGCATAAAGAGTCGGCAGTTCCCGGCGTAGGGTTGGGGCTGGCGATTTGCCAGGCCATTGTCGATGTCCACGGCGGCACGCTTTCTGCCAGCAACCGCCCACAGGGCGGCGCCTGTTTTCGTGTTACACTTCCGTTAGAGAAACCACCAGAACTTGAAGAAGGACAAGAGGATTTGTGACCAGCGTTCTGATTATTGAAGATGAACAGGCGATTCGTCGTTTTCTGCGCACCGCGCTGGAAGCCGAAGCGTTGCGCGTTTTTGATGCCCCTACGCTACAGCGTGGCTTGTTAGAAGCCGCCACCCGCAAACCGGATCTGGTGATTCTTGACCTTGGCTTGCCCGATGGCGATGGCCTCGATTTTATTCGCGATTTCCGCCAGTGGAGCCAGGTGCCGATTATCGTGCTGTCTGCTCGCAGCGAGGAGAGCGATAAAATTGCGGCGCTGGACGCCGGAGCCGATGACTATCTCAGCAAGCCATTTGGTATCGGCGAGCTACAGGCGCGTTTGCGCGTGGCGCTACGCCGTCACGCAGGGACACAGCCCAATGAGCCGGTTATCACCTTTGCCGACATCAGCGTTGACCTTGCCGCTCGGCGTATCGTGCGCGGCGGCGAAGAAGTTCATCTCACCCCCATCGAGTTTCGTCTGCTGGCAGTTTTGTTGAACAACGCCGGTAAGGTACTCACCCAGCGCCAACTGCTGAGCCAGGTTTGGGGGCCGAATGCGGTGGAGCATAGTCACTATTTACGCATTTATATGGGGCATCTTCGCCAGAAATTAGAAAAAGATCCCGCGCGCCCACAGCATTTATTAACCGAAACCGGTATTGGCTATCGTTTTATGCCTTGAATATTTATTCATATTATTTGCTCTTTTTATTTATCTTATATAAGATTCAACGCAAGGCATATAAAATATCTAATTGATGTGAGATGTGACTTTTAAAACCAACATTTAAACAATTATTTTACAATACAAAAACAATTCAGCATTTCATCTTGTAATAACCCCGGTCAATAACTGATTATTTTATAAATAATCTCCAGTTATTGATCCCCCTCACAGTTTTCCATCTATCCAGGGATAAAATGACTTCGCTTTAGAATATTTCTCTGAGGTATACG
>JBOFJM010000517.1:0-5382 GCA_051656825.1 Kluyvera sp. | reverse complement strand
GTTGCGACTTTGCTTATAAAGGTTGTGTTAACACCAACTTTTGAATCTGATCGCATTTTTCTCCTGACATTACAAATATCCAGTAAATGCACTTTTTATCCACTGTCTGTCCCGCATTCAATTGCCTATTGTTGCCTCGACACCTTAATGGACATGGGCCGCATAAGCCCAGGAGCAACTGATGAAAGAATTGGTGCAAATACTCAAAAACACCCGTCAGCATTTAATGACCGGTGTGTCTCACATGATCCCGTTTGTGGTTGCGGGCGGTATTTTACTGGCGGTTTCCGTCATGTTGTATGGCAAGGGTGCAGTGCCGGATGCGGCGACCGACCCTAACCTCAAAAAGCTATTTGATATTGGCGTCGCGGGCCTGACGCTGATGGTGCCGTTTCTGGCGGCCTACATTGGTTATTCGATTGCAGAACGTTCTGCGCTGGCTCCTTGCGCCATTGGCGCATGGGTGGGTAACAGCTTCGGCGCGGGGTTCTTTGGTGCGCTAATCGCCGGGATTATCGGCGGTATCGTCGTTTACTACCTGAAGAAAATCCCAGTGCATAAGGTGTTGCGCTCGGTCATGCCTATCTTCGTCATTCCGATTATCGGCACGCTTATTACGGCGGGAATCATGATGTGGGGGCTGGGTGAGCCGGTCGGCCTGCTGACAACGGGCCTGACGCAGTGGCTGCAAGGGATGCAGCAGGGCAGCATCGTGGTGCTGGCGGTGATTATGGGTCTGATGCTGGCGTTTGATATGGGCGGCCCGGTGAACAAAGTGGCCTATGCGTTCATGCTGATTTGTGTCTCGCAGGGCGTATATACCGTGGTGGCGATTGCCGCCGTCGGGATTTGCGTACCGCCGCTGGGGTTGGGGCTGGCGACGCTGATTAATCGTAAAAACTTCAATAACGAAGAGCGTGAAACCGGTAAAGCGGCGCTGGTAATGGGCTGTGTGGGCGTTACCGAAGGGGCGATTCCGTTTGCTGCCGCTGACCCGCTGCGCGTTATCCCGTCCATTATGTTGGGTTCCGTTTGTGGTGCGGTTATCGCCGCGCTGATGGGGGCACAGTGCTACGCCGGGTGGGGCGGGCTGATTGTGCTGCCGGTGGTTGAAGGCAAATTAGGTTACTTGCTGGCGATTGTGGTCGGTGCGGTGGTGACTGCCTTCAGCGTTAACGTGCTGAAAAGCCTGGCGCGTAAGAACAAAAAAGCGGTTGTCGAAAAAGAAGACGACTTAGATTTAGATTTTGAAATTAACTAATTGAGAAGGTAGAGATTATGACCAGTATTATTGCGGTAACGGCTTGTCCTTCCGGCGTGGCACACACTTATATGGCAGCGGAAGCGCTGGAGAGTGCGGCGAAAGCAAAAGGCTGGAACGTGAAAGTAGAAACGCAGGGTTCGATTGGTCAGGAAAATGAGCTGACGGCGAGCGATGTGGCGGCGGCGGATATGGTCATTCTGACCAAAGATATCGGCATCAAGTTTGAGGAGCGTTTCGCGGGGAAAACCATCGTGCGCGTTAATATTAGCGATGCGGTTAAACGCGCTGACGCTATTATGAATAAAATTGAGGCACACTTAGCGCAGAGCGCGTAAGGCGATTTCGACACCATTGAAACTCAGCTACTGGCGGGCGCGAAAACCTTTTTTGTGCCCGCCAGTGTGTATTTTCTGCAAGGAGGGGACGATGACAGTAACGAGCGGACGAATGTTAGTGGCGGTCACCGCCTGCGTAAGCGGGGTTGCCCATACTTATATGGCGGCTGAACGTCTGGAAAAGCTCTGCCAGCAGGAAAAGTGGACAATTAAAATTGAAACTCAAGGGGCGCTGGGCATTGAAAATGCGCTCACCGAGGAGGATATCCGTCGGGCGGATGCGGTATTGCTGATTACCGATATTGAGCTTAATGGCGCAGACCGTTTTACTCAGAGCCGGTATGTGCAGTCGGGCATTAACGCTTTTCTACGTGAGCCGCAAAAAACGATGAGTGCGGTGCGCAAGCTGCTTTCAGCTCCACAGCACACGCATATTATTCTAACGTAGTGATCTGGCTGTGATACTGGCGGCGATATTCTGACGGCGAGCGCGCCGTTTTCTTACGAAACAGGCGGCAGAAATAGTTGCTGTCGATGAAACCACAGGCGTGGGCAATCTCTTTGACCTTCAGGTCATACCCTTTCAACAGCCGTCTGGCGTGTTCCAACCGAGTATGGTTGAGGTATTCGTTAAACCCCATTACGCCGCTTTTTTGGAACAGATGCGACAGATAATTGGGCGAAATGTAGAACGCCTGTGCTACCGATTCCCGGGTCAGCGGCTCGGCAAAGTGGCTATCAATATGTTCACGAATGGCATCAAACAACGCCTGACTGCGCGATGCAGTTTGAATTTGGCTGCTGAGAAGGTCGCCGCAGTGGCTGATGAGACTAGTGGCAATTAGCCTGGCGGTTTGTTGCTCTCTGGGCTGCATTTGAATTTCGCTCAGGGTTTGCAACAGTAGCGATCCCACGCGTGGCCCACGGCGAGCTACGTGCTGTTTGGCGACATTTTCCAACTGATAACCATCCCACTGCTGTACGCTGAAACCGAGCTGTTGTTTGCCAAACAGTACGCTCAGGGTGGTGGCGGGTTGCTGCCACTGCGGGAAGTTCCAGCCCCCAGCGGGGACGTATAGCGCATCAAATTCCTGCATTTGGACGCCATCTTCATGCAATCCGGCATCGCTGAGTTGCCCGCTGAGCAAAATTTCCAGACGCGGGAAATCGACCCGAAATGCCATCTCTGGTGCGGGCGCGTGGCTTCCGGCAAACCAGATTTTTTGCAGTGGGGTCACGCCGGAGGCGATGTGGTAGAGCAGTGGGTTGATGTCGAGAAGCATGGGACTCCCTGTCGCGGTGTACAACTGGGAAACCTTAACCTCTGGCATAAAAAAGGCCACAAA
Source organism: Kluyvera sp. (assembly GCA_051656825.1). GTDB lineage: Bacteria > Pseudomonadota > Gammaproteobacteria > Enterobacterales > Enterobacteriaceae > Kluyvera. The sequence goes on along the minus strand of JBOFJM010000517.1, from coordinate 2,437 downwards.
GAATGTGGCCCTTTTATGTGCGCCGGGTGGCAGTGAATGCGAATAAACGTCGGCTTAACCGGTGTTACGCATACCGGCGGCGACGCCCGCGATAGTGACCATCAGCGCCTGTTCGACGTTATGATCCGGTTCCAGCCCTTCTTCTTCTGCTTTGCGCGAACGGTGCAGCAGCTCGGCTTGCAGGACGTTCAGCGGGTCAGTATAGATGTTACGCAGTTGGATGGACTCGGCAATCCACGGCAGGTCAGCCATCAGGTGCGCATCGTTGGCGATGTCGAGCACTACTTTAATGTCCGCTTCCAGCAACTCGCGCAGCTCCGCACCCAGCGCCCACAGCTCTGGTTTTACCAGGCGCTGATCGTAGTACTCCGCCAGCCACAGGTCAGCTTTCGAGTAAACCATCTCCAGCATACCTAAGCGGGTAGAGAAGAACGGCCAGTCACGGCACATGGCTTCCAGCTTGCTCTGCTTGCCATCTTCGACCACTTTTTGCAGCGCCGCGCCCGCACCCAGCCAGGCTGGCAGCATCAGGCGGTTCTGTGTCCAGGCGAAGATCCACGGAATCGCGCGCAGCGATTCGACGCCGCCGGTTGGGCGACGTTTTGCCGGACGTGAGCCAAGCGGCAGTTTGCCCAGCTCTTGCTCTGGCGTGGCGGAACGGAAGTAAGGCACGAAATCTTTGTTTTCGCGCACGTAGCCACGGTACATCTCGCAGGAGATATCCGACAGCTCGTCCATGATGCGACGCCATTCATCTTTCGGTTCTGGCGGCGGCAGCAGGTTTGCTTCCAGAATTGCGCTGGTGTACAGCGACAGGCTGCTGACGGTGACTTCCGGCAGGCCGTATTTGAAGCGGATCATCTCGCCTTGCTCGGTGACACGCAGGCCGCCTTTCAGGCTTCCCGGCGGTTGTGAGAGCAGTGCAGCGTGGGCTGGCGCGCCGCCGCGACCGATGGAACCACCGCGACCGTGGAATAGCGTCAGCTCAATGCCCGCTTTTTCGCAGGTTTTGATCAAGGCATCTTGCGCCTGGTATTGCGCCCAGGAGGCGGCCATCACGCCCGCATCTTTTGCGGAGTCGGAATAGCCAATCATGACCATCTGTTTGCCCTGAATAAAGCCGCGATACCAGTCGATGCTCAGCAACTGCGTCATGACATCGTTGGCGTTGTTCAGGTCGTCCAGCGTTTCGAACAGCGGTGCGACCGGCAGCGCGAAGGTGATACCGGCTTCTTTCAGCAGCAGGTGAACCGCCAGCACGTCGGATGGCGTTTTTGCCATCGAGATAACATAGGCAGCCACCGAGCCTTGCGGCGCATCAACAATCGCTTTGCAGGTGTTGAGCACTTCGCGAGTTTCGTTGCTTGGCTCCCAGCTACGTGGCAACAGTGGGCGTTTAGAGTTCAGTTCGCGAATCAGAAACGCTTGTTTGTCGGCTTCCGACCAGCTTTCGTAGTCGCCGATACCCAGATAACGGGTCAGTTCACCCAGCGCTTCGGTGTGGCGAGTGCTTTCCTGGCGTACGTCGATACGCACCAGCGGTACGCCGAAACATTTCACGCGGCGCAGGGTGTCGAGCAGTTCACCGTTGGCGATAATGCTCATGCCGCAGGCCTGTAGCGATTTATAGCAGGCGTACAGCGGTTCCCAAAGTTGTTCGTTCTGGCTAATCAGGCCTGCCGGTTTAGGTAGACGCTGGCCTTTCAGGCGCGCTTCCAGCCAGGCCTGAGTGGAGACCAGTTGGCTACGCAGATTTTTCAGCAAGAAACGGTACGGCTCGGCCGCGCCCGCTTCGCCCACGTACTCACGCAACTCGTCGGTGCACTCAACCATCGACAGTTCAGAGATCAGAACCTGAATATCTTTCAGGAACAGGTCGGTGGCTTTCCAGCGGCTTAATAGCAGCACGTGGCGGGTGATTTCGGCGGTGACATTGGGGTTGCCGTCGCGGTCGCCGCCCATCCAGGAGGTGAAGCGCACGGGGACGAAATCTACCGGCAGTTTGTAGCCGAGGTTTTCTTCTAGCTGTTCGTTCAGTTCGCGCAGATAGTTCGGCACGCCTTCCCACAGGCTATTTTCTACCACTGCAAAGCCCCATTTGGCTTCATCAACCGGGCTTGGGCGGTGCTTACGAATTTCATCGGTATGCCAGGACTGCGCAATCAACTGGCGCAAACGGCGCATCACCTGGTTGCGTTCGTAGTCGGCAATATCAGAGTTATCGAGCTGTTTCAGGCAGTTGTTGATTTCACCCATTTTGTGGATAAGCGTACGACGAGTGATCTCGGTCGGGTGTGCGGTCAGTACCAGCTCCAGCGACAGGGATTCAACAGCCTGTTTAATGGTGGCTTCATTGAGATTGGGTTGGTTTTTGAGCTTGCGCAGGGTGCGGGCAATCACTTCTGGGTTGCTCGCCGCTTCGCCTTTTGGCGAGATG
>JBOFJM010000516.1:0-2232 GCA_051656825.1 Kluyvera sp. | reverse complement strand
AAGAGTCCGTAAAAAGCCATTTGATGTCTGATGTGCCGTACGGCGTGTTGTTGTCCGGTGGCCTGGATTCTTCCGTTATTTCCGCCATCACCAAAAAATTCGCCGCACGTCGCGTTGAAGATGATGAGCGTTCAGAAGCCTGGTGGCCACAACTGCACTCGTTCGCCGTTGGCCTGGAAGGCTCGCCAGATCTGAAAGCCGCGCAAGAAGTGGCAAACCATCTTGGCACGGTGCACCATGAAATTCACTTCACCGTTCAGGAAGGTTTGGATGCGATTCGCGACGTGATTTACCACATCGAAACCTACGATGTGACGACCATTCGTGCCTCGACGCCGATGTATTTGATGTCGCGTAAAATCAAAGCGATGGGCATTAAAATGGTTCTGTCCGGCGAAGGTTCTGATGAAGTGTTTGGCGGCTATCTTTACTTCCACAAAGCGCCGAACGCCAAAGAGTTACACGAAGAAACCGTGCGTAAATTGCAGGCGTTGCATATGTATGACTGCGCGCGCGCCAACAAAGCGATGTCAGCCTGGGGCGTGGAAGCTCGCGTGCCGTTCCTGGATAAAAAATTCCTCGATGTGGCGATGCGTATCAACCCGCAGGATAAAATGTGCGGCAACGGCAAAATGGAAAAACACGTGCTGCGCGAATGCTTTGAGTCTTATCTGCCCGCAAGCGTTGCATGGCGTCAGAAAGAGCAGTTCTCCGACGGCGTGGGCTATAGCTGGATTGATACCTTAAAAGAGGTGGCGGCAAAACAGGTTACCGACCAGCAACTGGAAACCGCGCACTTCCGCTTCCCGTACAACACGCCAACCTCGAAAGAAGGCTATCTGTACCGTGAAATTTTTGAAGAGCTGTTCCCGGTGCCAAGCGCTGCGGAATGCGTACCGGGCGGCCCGTCTGTCGCCTGTTCTTCAGCGAAGGCGATTGAGTGGGATGAAGCATTCAAAACGATGGACGACCCGTCAGGCCGTGCGGTCGGCGTGCACCAGTCTGCATATTAATAAACGTGATGTTTAAATAGAAAAGCCCCCGATGGTGACGTCGGGGGCTTTTTTTGGCGCATTGTGCAGGTCAAGAAGAGAGAAAACCTACTCCCCGCGCCCTTTCTTCGCCGCTAGCGAACGCAGCAGCACCCCAAGCGTCGTGCCGTTATGCAGCATCGCGCTGGCGCCCGGAGAGAGCCAGCCCAGCGCTGCCGCCAGCATAATGGCGCTGTTGATCCACTCGGTGAGCTTGATATTGCTATTCACCAGTTTCATCGCCTCCGTAGACAATTGACGAGCGGTAATCACCCCGTACAGATTGTCCTGGAGCAGCACCGCGTCCGCCGCCTGTTGCGCCAGCTCGGTACTTTGGTTCATCGCCAGCCCGACGTCCGCCTGTGTGAGCACCGGCGCATCGTTGATGCCGTCACCGACAAACATCACTTTATGCCCCGCCGCCTGTAGCGCACGGACCACGTCCACTTTGCTCTCTGGCGTGGCCTGCGCCACATAACGGTCGATACCGACACGCTCCGCCAACTGATAGGCTTTTTCCGCGCGATCGCCGGTCAGCAGTACCACCTGGCGAATACCGGCATCTTTTAGCTGTTGAATAACCTCCGACGCCTCATCGCGCAGATGATCCTGTAAGCCAATCATCCCCACCAGTTGGTTATCGAAGCCAATAAACAGCAAGTGCCGCCCCTGCGCCGCCAGTTCACTGATTTCATCCTCGTAAGGCGTGAAATCAATATCGTAGTGGCTTTCCAGGAAGTGACGGCTGCCAATCACCATTTGATGCTCGTCCAGCGCACAGAGCAAACCGTGGGCTATCACATACTCCACTTCACCGTGGGCGATATGCGGCAACTCATGGTGCTCTGCTGCGGCAACCACCGCATGGGCCAGCGGATGATTGCTGTGCTCCTCCACCGAGGCGGCAATAGCCAGCAGGCGTTTAGCCTGCACCAGTTGGTCATTGAAGCTGATGACGTCAGTCACCTGCATTTCATCATGGGTCAGCGTACCGGTTTTATCGAACACCACGGTGTCCACTTCCGCCAGCTTCTCGATGGCTCGCCCGCCTTTGAGCAGCAATCCGCTCTGCGCCGCGCGATACATGATGGATTTAAACGCAATCGGCGTGCTGAGTTTCAGCGCACAGGAGTAATCTACGAGGAATACCGATGCCAGACGCTCCCAGTTGCGCGTCATAGCAAATACCGCCGCCCCGACG
>JBOFJM010000515.1:0-5170 GCA_051656825.1 Kluyvera sp. | reverse complement strand
TTAAACGGCATCATGATACTTTCCAGCAGGTAGAACGAAATGTCAAATCGCAGCAGAACTCTGCTGTCTCGGCATTTTCATTGATCCCGGCAGGTTCATAATATCTACCGCTAATTGGCGAATCGCTTCCAGGAATGGCAGGGATTCGATATCACCGACAGTACCGCCAATTTCAACCAGAACGACGTCATGACCTTCGCCACCGGCAAGGACACGCTCTTTAATCGCGTTGGTGATGTGCGGGATAACCTGTACGGTTGCACCCAGATAGTCGCCACGGCGCTCTTTGCGCAGGACATCGGAGTAGATACGACCGGTAGTGAAGTTATTGCGGCGAGTCATTTTGGTGCGAATGAAACGCTCATAGTGACCCAGGTCCAGATCGGTTTCAGCGCCGTCTTCAGTAACGAACACTTCCCCGTGTTGGATTGGACTCATAGTACCTGGATCGACGTTAATATACGGATCCAGTTTCATCATGGTCACGTTGAGGCCACGAGCCTCAAGAATGGCTGCCAGGGAGGCTGCGGCAATGCCTTTACCCAGAGAGGATACGACCCCGCCGGTCACAAAAATATAGTTCGTTGTCATGCTGGACCTGAGAAGTTAGGGTGAAACGATGGAATAACCAAGACGGGAAAGTAGTATACCCGAACATGGCGAGCGCCACAAACTTTCATTCTCGCTCCTCAATCGCCGCAGATAACAAACATGGGGAGTGAGAAAATAGCCCCTTTTGGGTAAATGTTTTTGACGTAAATCAAGCGCTTGTCATTTAAGATTTCGCACTTCTCGCCCTTCCCCGCAAAAATTCTTTAGAGATCAGATTCCTGCCGTTTTACCTGTTGCCAAACTTCTTCCATTACGTCCAGATCTACACCGGCCATTTCCAGGCCACGAGCGGCAACAATCCGCTCTACCTCGCGAAAACGGCGCTCAAATTTCTCATTGGCTTTTTGTAAAGCCGTCTCAGCTTTTACCCCTAAATGACGAGACAGATTGACCGTGGCAAACAGCAGATCGCCAACTTCTTCTTCCAGTTTAGCTTCATCAACCACTGCTTGCCTGGCTTCGTCCATAACTTCGTCAATTTCTTCATACACTTTATCGAGCACTGGGCCGAGCGTTTTCCAGTCAAACCCTACCGCAGAACAGCGTTTCTGAATTTTGTGCGCACGCATTAATGCCGGGAAGTTGCGCGGAATATCGTCCAGCGCAGAGTGCTGCGCTTTCTCTGCGCGCTCTGCACTTTTGATTTGCTCCCAGCGAGCCAGCACCTCCTGGCTATTGCCGGCGCTGGCGTCCGCAAAAATATGCGGATGGCGGCGTTCGAGCTTGTCGCTGATAGCGGCACAGATATCGTTGAAGTCAAAACGCCCCTGTTCCTGCGCCATCTGGGCGTAAAACACCACCTGAAACAGGAGATCGCCTAATTCACCGCGCAGGTCGTCAAAATCCTCACGGGCGATGGCATCCAGCACTTCGTATGTCTCTTCGAGGGTGTAAGGCGCGATGGTGCTGAACGTCTGCTCTTTATCCCACGGGCAGCCGTTTTCCGGGTCGCGCAGGCGCTGCATGATGGTGAGCAGTCGGTCAATTTGAGTCATGTGAAAATCCTGGAAATTTGAATAACTGCAGGCCGAATAAGGCATTTATGCCACCGTCCGGCCTACATGAAGAATTACCCGCCGTGCAGCCGACGCGCGTCAATAACATCCGGCACCTGGTTCAGTTTACCGAGCACACGGCCCAGTACCTGGAGGTTGTAGATTTCAATCGTCATGTCGATAGTCGCCATCTGCTGCTTGGTGTCGCTACGGCTCGCCACGCCCAGCACGTTCACCTTTTCGTTAGCGAGGATCGTGGTGATATCACGCAACAGGCCGCTACGATCGTTGGCTTGCACTCGAACCACCAGCGAATAGCCCGCCGAGTAGCTTTCGCCCCACACCGCATCGACAATGCGTTCCGGCGCATGAGATTGTAGCTCAGCCAGCTGATCGCAATCGGCTCGGTGGACGGAAATACCGCGCCCCTGGGTAATAAAACCAACGATTTCATCACCAGGAATTGGCTGGCAGCAGCGCGCAATGTGGTGCATCAGGTTACCAACCCCTTCGACCACAACCCGTCCATTGTCTTTGCTGCGGTTTTGCGGCGTGTAGCTTTTTTGCTGAAGCTGTTTCAGCGCGGCGGCATCTTGCTCAGCGGCACTCGGTTTGTTGAACTGCGCCTGTAAGAAGTTGACCATCTGGTTGAGGCGAATATCACCTCCGCCAATGGCTGCCAGCAGTTCTTCAACGTCGTTAAAGTTGTAACGCGGCAGCAGGTGTTTTTCCGCTTCTTTGAGGCTGATGCCCAAATGCTCCAGCTCATCGTCAAGAATCTGCCGACCGGCCAGCACATTTTTGTCTTTGTCCTGTTTACGGAACCAGGCGTGAATTTTCGAACGTCCACGGCTGGTCGTAACGTAACCGAGGTTCGGGTTCAGCCAGTCACGGCTAGGATTCGGCTGCTTTTGGGTGATGATTTCAATTTGGTCACCCATTTGCAGTTGATAGGTGAACGGTACGATGCGCCCGCCAATTTTCGCGCCGATGCAACGGTGCCCGACATCACTGTGAATGTGGTAGGCGAAATCCAGCGGCGTGGAGCCTGCCGGGAGATCCACCACATCACCTTTTGGCGTAAACACGTACACTCTGTCGTCGAAAACCTGGCTGCGCACTTCGTCGAGCATTTCGCCCGAATCCGCCATCTCTTCCTGCCACGCAATCAGCTTACGCAGCCAGGCGATACGGTCTTCGTGACCGGAACGCGGCCCGCTTGCCGTGCCTTCTTTGTACTTCCAGTGTGCAGCAACGCCCAGCTCGGCTTCTTCGTGCATCTGTTTGGTACGAATTTGAATCTCAACCGTTTTGCCGCCCGGCCCCAGAACGACCGTATGAATAGACTGGTAGCCGTTCGGTTTAGGGTTAGCAACATAGTCGTCGAACTCATCTGGCAGGTGGCGATAGTGAGTATGCACTATCCCCAGCGCGGCGTAGCAGTCCTGCAATCGCTCAGCGACAATACGCACCGCGCGCACGTCAAACAACTCGTCAAAAGCGAGATGTTTTTTCTGCATTTTTCGCCAGATGCTGTAGATATGTTTTGGGCGACCATAAACTTCAGCTTTCACGCCTTCGGTTTTCATTTCGCCACGCAGATGACCGACAAAATCGCTAATGTAGTGTTCGCGGTCAATGCGGCGTTCATGCAGCAGTTTGGCGATACGCTTGTATTCCGCCGGATGCAGATAACGGAAGCAGTAGTCTTCCAGCTCCCATTTGAGCTGGCCTATCCCCAGACGGTTGGCGAGTGGCGCATAGATATTGGTACACTCTTTCGCTGCCAGTACGCGTTCATCTTCCGGCGCGTCTTTTACCTCGCGCAGATGGGCGATACGTTCAGCAAGTTTGATAACCACGCAGCGGAAGTCATCGACCATCGCCAGCAGCATTCGGCGAACGTTGTCCACCTGATCAGAGGACACCGCGTCGGTATGGGTGGCTTTAAGTTGGCGAATTGCCGCCATATCCCGCACGCCGTGAATCAGGGTGACGACCGATGTTCCGGCGGTCTCAGTAAGCACTTCCTCACTGACTACGTTAGCATCCACTAACGGGAATAGCAGTGCCGCGCGCAGAGTGTCGTTATCCATACTCAACGTAGAGAGGATTTCGACCATTTCAACCCCGCGCCACAGCATCAGTTCTGCATCGGAATGTCCCAGAGTTTGTCGGCGACAATAATCCCAGGTCTCGGCTAAGCGTTCACACGACTGCTGGCTGGAAATACCCAGACTTGCGATCCATTTCTGTGGGTCAAACTCACCAGCTTTATTTAGATGTGCACTTCTTACCGCAACCATCGTCCTCTCCTTTAAGGGACCGGCCTACCGAAGTCGATAAGCCACCGAAATTACCTACGCTCAAACAGCACCATCGATTCCTGGTGCCCTGTGTGCGGGAACATATCAAGCATTGCCAGACGCTGAATTTGGTATCCTGCCGCCAGTAGCGCCTCGCTATCTCGCGCCAGCGTCGCCGGGTTACAGGAGACATAAACCACCCGCGTCGGTGCTAATTTTATAACATGCTGCATCACGCCCGGTGCGCCAGCACGGGCTGGATCGAGTAAAACTTTGTCAAACCCCTGCTTCGCCCATGCCTGACGAGTAACATCTTCATCCAGATTTTCGTGGAAGAAGATGACATTGTGTAACTGGTTCTGTATAGCGTTTTCCTGCCCTTTAGCCACCAGCGCCGGAACCCCTTCAACGCCGATAACGCTTTGCGCCCGCGCCGCCAACGGCAGCGTAAAGTTACCCATTCCGCAGAACAGATCGAGCACTCGGTCGGTGGGCTGGATGTCCAACCATGCTAGCGCCGTGGTGACCATTTTTTGGTTCACGCCGTCATTGACCTGGATAAAATCACGCGGGCTGAAGGTTAAGCGTAGCCCGTCTGAAGAATACCAGGGTGTTTCACCCGTAACGTGCTCAAGTATCTCGCTTTCAGGGGCCAGATAAAGCGCAACGCCGTAAGAATGCGAAAAGCGTTCCAGTTTTTCTTTATCGCCGCCCGTCAGCGCCGCCGTATGGCGCAGCACCATCAGCGGGCCGTTATCGGCATTGACCAGCTCAACATGCCCCAACTGCCGCTGGCCTTTCAAGCTGGTCAAACATTCACGCACCGCAGGCAACAACGCCTCAAGAGCGGGCACCAAAACAGGGCATTGCACCACATCGACGATATCGTTTGAGTTCGCTTTGCGAAAACCCATTTGCAGCTGTTGGGTCTTTGGCTGGTAATTCAAACTCAACCGCGCACGACGGCGATAACCCCACGGCTCTGCGGCAATCACTTCATCAACATCGTGCTTCATTAAACGATTCAGCGCCGCGCGCTTACTGCGCTGTTGCAGTGCAACCGATGCATGTTGTTGCTGACAGCCGCCGCACACGCCATAGTGTGGGCAACGGGGCGTTTCTCGCTCAGGGCTGTCGCTCAGGCGACGTTTTACCCGCCCGCGCGCATACTGTTTTTTATCTTCTGTCAGGGTAATTTCTGCGCTTTCTTCTGGCAGTAACCCATTGATGAATAATGCTTTACCGTTGTGGCGCGCC
>JBOFJM010000514.1:0-4428 GCA_051656825.1 Kluyvera sp. | reverse complement strand
CACGCTCGTTGAATGACAACCAGCTCAGCTCTTTTTCGATGTACAGTTTTTCCTGACCCATTACTACTCACACTCCGGTTAATTCACGGGACGCGGCAAAGTCGTCTCACTATTTATATTGCTAGCTTTACCAGACGATGTCCAACTGTGTCAGCTAAGTATGACAGTTATCCTATTTCACATAATTATATTTTCGCTATCACTTTTGATATATAAGCATTTTTTATCGTTTTTAATCGCCCGAGATGATGGCGAAAGGACATAAAAAAAGGGCCATAGTGGCCCTTTCGCAATATGCTGTAACGTGATGTTACTCTTCCGCCGCATAGCCTGCCGGAGGCAGCTTGATGTCGTCGAGCCAGGCGTGATTATCCTGCATTTTAAGACGACCATCGAGGAACCAGCCGACCACCAATGGGTAAATGGCATGTTCCTGAACCTGCACTCGGGAGGCGATCTCTTCTTCGTCGTCGCCGTCAAAAACGGGCACTTTGGCCTGTAAAATGACCGGCCCGCCGTCCAACTCCTCGGTGACGAAATGCACCGATGTGCCGTGCTCGGCGTCGCCGCTTTCCAGCGCCTGACGATGGGTATGCAAACCAGGATATTTCGGCAGCAGGGAAGGGTGGATGTTGAGCAATTTCCCCTGATAATGCTGAACGAACTCAGCGCTCAGAATACGCATATAGCCCGCCAACACCACGACATCTGGCGCATAGGCGTCAATCTCGTGCATCAGTTCGCGGTCAAAGGCTTCCCGGCTGGCAAACTGACTAGCCGCCAGCGCATGTTGAGGAATACCCGCTTCACGCGCCCGCTCAAGGCCAAATGCATCGGCCTTATTGCTGAAAACTGCTCGAATGGTGCCATTAATCCTTTGTTGCTCACAGGCATCAATTATCGCCTGCAAGTTGCTGCCGTTGCCGGAAATCAGCACCACGATATTTTTCATTTATTCGATGACCACACGCTGTTCGGAATCAGTGGCTTTGATATAGCCGATTTTCCACGCGTTTTCACCTTTTTCGTTCATCAGTGCAATGGCTTTGTCGGCCTGCGAGGCGGACAGCGCAATCACCATACCGACGCCGCAGTTAAAGGTGCGGTACATTTCGTGACGGCTCACGTTACCGGCATCCTGCATCCAGTCAAAGATAGCAGGCCACTGCCAGGAGGATTCATCAATAACGGCCTGGGTGTTATCCGGCAGGACGCGCGGGATATTTTCCCAGAAGCCGCCGCCGGTCAGGTGGGCGATGGCGTGAACATCCACATTCTCAATCAGTTCGAGAATCGATTTCACGTAAATGCGGGTGGGAGCCAGCAGGTGATCAGCCAACGATTTGCCTTCCAGCTGAGTGGTTTCCGGGTCACAACCGCTGACTTCAACAATTTTGCGTACCAGCGAGTAGCCGTTAGAGTGCGGGCCGCTAGAACCCAGCGCAATCAGCACATCGCCGTCAGCCACTTTACTGCCGTCGATAATTTCTGATTTTTCGACCACGCCGACGCAAAAACCTGCTACGTCGTAATCTTCACCGTGATACATCCCTGGCATTTCGGCGGTTTCGCCACCAACCAGCGAACAACCAGACTGCAGACAGCCTTCGGCGATACCATTGATAACGCTCGCGGCGGTGTCTACATCCAGCTTGCCAGTAGCGTAGTAATCAAGGAAGAATAGCGGCTCAGCGCCCTGAACGACCAGGTCGTTCACACACATTGCGACGAGGTCGATACCGATAGTGTCATGGCGCTTTAAGTCCATGGCTAAACGCAGTTTCGTGCCAACGCCGTCAGTGCCGGAAACCAGCACCGGTTCACGATATTTTTGCGGCAGCGCACACAATGCGCCGAACCCACCTAATCCACCCATCACTTCCGGGCGACGGGTTTTCTTTACCGTCCCCTTGATTCGGTCAACCAGAGCGTTTCCTGCGTCAATATCAACACCGGCATCTTTATAGCTGAGAGAGGTTTTGTCGGTCACTGCTAAGTCTCCACGCGTTTGCGTTAGCAAGAAAAATCGGCGCAATTCTACCAGTCCAGGAAAACGTTTGCGAGCCTAATCTGCACCCATTTTTTGTGTGCTGTTTTTTCTGCTTTTTCAGCGATTAAATTGGTCAAATATGATACTGCTCACGAAAATGAAACCGGGTACATTCTTGTCCTTGCATCCATTCCGTTGAATCCACATCATGGCACTGAAACCGGTTTCTGTTTTTGTGGCGGAACACCAAATAACAGTATTTACAACGGCCAGAAGGGACGAAGGGAATGAAGATTGCTGCCTTTGATATTGGGGGTACGGCGCTAAAAATGGGCGTAGTCGCCGCAAACGGTGAACTGCTGGAAAAAGGCAAACAATCCATTAGCGACAGCGATGGCGATCAAATTCTCGCCGCTATCGAGGCCTGGATTGCCGCCCACCCAGAATGTGGCGGTGTCGCCATCAGCGCGCCGGGCTACGTCAACCCGCACACCGGCTTTATCGAAATGGGTGGGGCCATTCGTAAATTCGATAACTTTGCCATTAAAGACTGGCTTGAAGAGCGTACTGGTCTTCCCGTCGCCATTGAAAACGACGCCAACTGCGTCCTGCTGGCCGAGCGCTGGCTGGGCAAAGGTGCTGAAATGGCTAACTTCCTGGTGCTAACCGTCGGAACCGGTATTGGCGGCGCTATCTTCTGTAATAACCAACTGGTTCACGGCGCGCGTTTTCGGGCAGGCGAGTTCGGTTATATGCAAACGGCCAGCCCCGGTGGGCGTGACGTTCGCCGCTACACCATGAATGAAAACTGCACGTTGCGCGTCCTGCGCTATCGCTACGCGCAACATATCGGCAAACCGCTCGACGAGGTGAGCGGCGAAGAAATTTTCGACCGTTTCGATGCCGGTGATGCTATTTGCCAGCGGCTGGTGGCGGAGTTTTTCAACGGCTTGGGAACGGGGCTTTATAACCTGGTCAACCTGTTCGACCCGCAGACTATTTTAATCGGCGGCGGCATTGTTGAGCGCCCGGGGTTCCTGGCATTGATGCGTGAGCATCTGGCCTGGTTCGGCATCGCCGACTACATCGATACCGTCAGCCACGGCAATGACGCTGGGCTGATTGGCGCGGTATACCATTTTAATCAGCACTATTCGCAGCGACAACTTACTGTTTAACGAGGGAAAGATATGTCTGGATTTAAAGCTGGGTTTCTCTGGGGCGGGGCGGTAGCCGCACATCAACTGGAAGGCGGTTGGCAGGAAGGCGGAAAAGGCGTCAGCGTCGCGGATGTCATGACCGCAGGCGCGCACGGCGTGCCGCGCGAAATTACCGATGGCGTATTGCCCGGGAAAAACTACCCCAACCATGATGCGATCGACTTCTACCATCGTTATAAAGAGGATCTGCAACTGTTTGCCGAAATGGGCTACAAATGCTTCCGTACCTCTATTGCCTAGACGCGTATTTTCCCGAACGGTGACGAACTGACGCCAAACGAAGCGGGACTGCAATTCTACGATGACCTGTTTGATGAGTGCCTGAAGCTGGGCATTGAGCCGGTCATTACCCTGTCGCACTTTGAAATGCCGTATCACCTGGTGACCGAGTACGGCGGCTGGCGCAACCGTAAGCTTATCGACTTTTTTGTCCGTTTTGCCCGGGTGGTTTTCACTCGTTACCAGCACAAAGTGAAGTACTGGATGACGTTTAACGAAATCAATAACCAGGCAAACTTCCACGAAGATTTTGCCCCGTTTACCAACTCTGGCCTGAAATATCTACCGGGTGAAGATCGTGAGCCGGTGATGTACCAGGCGGCGCACTACGAGCTGGTGGCGAGCGCTCTGGCGGTGAAAGCGGCACGTGAAATTAACCCTGCGCTTCAGGTTGGTTGCATGATTGCGATGTGCCCAATTTACCCACTGAGCTGTACGCCAAACGATGTGATGATGGCGATGAACGCCATGCACCGCCGTTACTGGTTCACCGATGTGCATGTGCGTGGCAAATATCCGCAGCATCTGCTGAACTACTTCGCGCGTCGCGGCTTTGAACTGGATATTACCGAAGAAGACAAACAGGCGCTGACTCAGGGCTGTGTGGATTATATCGGCTTCAGCTACTACATGTCGTTTGCAACCAAAGCCACCGCCGACAACCCGCAGCTGGATTACGATGAAACCACCAGCCTGGTATCTAACCCTTACGTGCAGAAATCTGACTGGGGCTGGCAGATTGACCCGGTTGGCCTGCGCTATTCACTGAACTGGTTCTACGACCACTATCAGTTGCCGATGTTTATTGTTGAAAACGGCTTTGGGGCGATTGATGTACTGGAAAGCGACGGCACGGTGAACGACCAGTACCGCATTGATTATCTCGCGGCGCATATTGCCGAGATGAAAAAAGCGGTGGTGGACGACGGCGTAGACCTG
>JBOFJM010000513.1:0-4079 GCA_051656825.1 Kluyvera sp. | reverse complement strand
CGTCCAGTAGCGTAGTGCCTACCGGTGCGTAGAACTCTTGTGCTGGCTGTAGTTTGGTGAACTTCAGGCCACTGCTTGCGGCATCGGCAACCGGAGTAAAGAACTTCTCTTTGAAGAAGCGGGTTACGCCCAGCGCTTTGACTTCCTGCTCAACCATATCCATGTACGGAGCTGGCCCGCAGGTCATTACGGTGCGCGAGGCTAAATCTGGCACGCTTTTCAGCAGGTCGGTGGTCAGTCGGCCAGAAACAAAGCCCTCGGTGGCATTGTTTTCTGCAACCAGCGTCACCGGATACTGACGCCACTCCTCGGCAAAAATCACATCCTCAGGCGAGCGCACGTTAAAAATAACCTGTACATCCGCCTGTGGGCGATATTTTGCCAACCAGCGACGCATCGACATAATCGGCGTTACGCCACAACCCGCCGCCAGCATCAGGAATTTGTCTTCTGCTTTATCGTCACAGGTAAACTCACCCATTGCATCAGACAGCCAAATGTAGTCGCCGCGCTTCACATCGCGGGTCAGCCACTGAGAGCCAGCGCCATCATCGATACGGCGAATGGTCAGCGTGATGTATTCGCTAACGCCCGGTGTCGAGGAGATGGTGTAGGCACGCAGCGTGTCCGCTGAATTACGTACGCTGACCAGTGCATACTGCCCGGCGCGGTACGGATAATAGTCGTGGCACAGCAACGAAATTGTCCATACATCCGGCGTTTCCTGATGGATGTGATGAACCTGCATCCGCCACGGGCACTGAGGGGTTGGCATCGTCATGGTTAAACTCCTTACGCGCTCAGCAGTTGCTTCATGTCTTCTTCAACGGTGGTCACGGAACGCAGACCGAATTTTTCGTTGAGAACGGCCAGCAGATCCGGCGTGAAGAAGCCTGGTGCAGTTGGGCCGGTGACGATGTTTTTCACACCGAGAGACAGCAAGGTCAGCAGAATAACGATCGCTTTCTGTTCGAACCAGGACAGTACCAGAGACAGCGGCAGGTCGTTCACGCCACAGCCCAGTTTCTCGGCCAGAGTCACCGCCAGGATGATGGCAGAGTAAGCGTCGTTACACTGACCAGCATCGACCAGGCGCGGCAAGCCTTCGATATCGCCGAATTCCAGTTTGTTGAAACGGTATTTCCCGCACGCCAGGGTCAGGATCAGGCAGTCGTCCGGTACGCTGGTGGCGAAGTCGGTGAAGTAGTTACGTTCGCCACGTGCGCCGTCGCAGCCGCCGACCAGGAAGATGTGACGCAGTTTTTCACGGCTTACAAGGTCAATTAAGGTATCCGCCGCACCCAGCAGGGTCTGACGACCGAAACCGACGGTTATCAGGTGTGGAATTTCGCTGTACGGGAAACCTGCCATTTGCTGCGCCTGAGCGATAACCGGGCCGAAGTTGTCGCCTTCGAGGTGGCTCACGCCTGGCCAGCCGACGATGCTACGGGTCCAGATACGGTCGTCGTAGGCGCCAACGGTTGGGTCGATGATGCAGTTAGAGGTCATTACGATGGGGCCAGGGAAGCGTGCGAGCTCCACCTGCTGATTCTGCCAGCCGCTACCGTAGTTACCCACCAGGTGTTTGAATTTACGCAGTTCCGGGTAGCCGTGCGCTGGCAGCATTTCACCGTGGGTATAGACGTTAACGCCAGTGCCTTCGGTTTGTTCCAGCAGGTTGTAGAGGTCTTTCAGGTCGTGACCGGAGATCAGAATGCACTTGCCTTCAGTCGCTTTTACGTTGACCTGAGTGGGCGTTGGGTGACCGTATTTGGTGGTTTCACCGGCATCCAGAATGCTCATCACTTTGAAGTTCATCTGGCCGATTTCCATTGAGCACTCCAGCAGAGCGTTCATATCGGAAGGCCAGGTCCCCAGCCATGCCATGATTTTGTGGTACTGAGCATAGATGTCGTTGTCGTACTGACCCAGAACGTGCGCGTGCTCCATGTAAGCTGCCGCGCCTTTCAGGCCGTACAGGCACAGCAGATGCAGGCCGAGAATGTTCTCGCCAATGGTCGCTTTGTCTTTGTTTGGGGTAAATTCTGCGGCTTGCTGTTGCAGCGCACCGAGGTCATCGCTCACCAATTGCAGCTCAGCCATTGGGTTGTCTACGGTGGCGTTGGCGTCTACTGCCAGGCATTGTGCTTTCAGCGCTTCACGCAGAGCAATGGCTTCACGCGCGTAACCGACGATGCGTGGGGAGTCAAAGTTAACGTTGGTCAGAGTAGAGAAGAACGCGCGCGGGGCAAAATTATCGATCTCGTGGTCGATAATGCCGTATTCACGCGCTTTGACCGCCCATGCGGACAGACCTTGCAGGGAAGCAATCAGCAAGTCTTGTAGATCCGACGTTTCAGCCGTTTTACCGCACATACCCTGCGCGTAAGAGCAGCCGTTTCCTGCCGGAGTACGGATGGTTTGTTCACATTGCACACAAAACATGGTCACACCTTTTTTAAAGTCATATTTAATATACATGTTTAAGGTTAAGCCCGTGCTATACGCTTGAAAAGGCATTTTTAGTGGAACTTGGCGGGAGGTTGATTTAGCGCAATTTTGGCGGCAGCAGACGCTACCGCCTTAGGAGTATCAAGCGGTGAAGAAGGCCATTAATATCGGAACGAGCAGGCTCAGAATAAAGCCGTGAACAATGGCAGGTGGCACCATTTCTACGCCGCCGGAGCGCTGTAACACTGGCAGGGTAAAGTCCATTGACGTTGCGCCGCACAGGCCAAGCGCCGTAGAACGGCTGCGGCGAACCAGACCAGGGATCAGCATAATCGCGAGCAGCTCGCGTACCAGATCGTTAAAGAAGGTGGCGCTACCAATTACAGGCCCAAATGCATCCGTCAATAAAATACCGGACAGCGAATACCAGCCGAAGCCAGAGGCCATCGCCAGCCCGGTTTTAATCGGCAAGTCGAGAATGAAAGCGTTAATGACGCCCGCGACCATTGAACTGGCAGCAACCACTAGGGCAATAAGCATTCCCCGGCGGTTAAGAATAATTTGGCGCAGCGTCATGCCACTATTACGTAGCTGAATACCCACAAGGAACAGCAGGAAAATAAGCGTATATTCGCTGGCGTCGGTCGCATGTTGTAAAAAAGATAAACCGCTCAGACCGACGACAAACCCGCCAATCACCACAAAACATAGCTTGAGTGATTCCAGCGCCATCGCTAATCGGGAAGGTAATTTCTCCTGATGATGCGGATGCCCCCACGGACGAACTTTTTCAATCCACAGGAGTGCCAGCATATTGCAGATAAAAATAACCACAATACTGATAGCAGAATAGTGAAAAATAGCTAACAGGTTGGAGGTTAAATTATCCAGAAATGCGAGGCTGATTCCCATAAAAAAGAGAATAAGATAAACAATCCAGCTCAGCAGACGATTAATGAGCTGTAACGCACCTCGGTGAGTAAGAGGGATCAGATAGCCGATAATTAACGGCACCAGAATGATTAGCAATCCCGATAACATGACTGACACAGTTCCTTGCAGTATTTACATCGCGCACAGACACTACAGAAAACCGCATACTGAGTAAAGCCATGAAAAAAGAAAGACCCGGAAAGCCCGGGTCTGGAGTGACTGTCGGTGTGTTCCCGGCGTTAGCGCCAGGGCGCATTGACCGGGTTACCGCATTACTTTTTTTCCAGCAGGGTGCGATAGATAACGCCACCCAGGATACCGCCGATGATTGGCATAACCCAGAACAGCCACAGCTGATCCAGTGCCCAACCACCCTGGAAGATAGCGACTGCGGTGCTACGTGCAGGGTTAACGGAGGTGTTAGTAACCGGAATGCTGACCAGGTGAATCAGGGTCAGTGCCAGACCGATAGCAATCGGTGCGAAACCTGCCGGTGCGTTTTTATCCGTAGCACCGTGAATAACCAGCAGGAAGCCACAGGTCAGGACGATTTCGATAACGATAGCAGACAGCATGGAAGAATTGGCCCCTCCTCTTCCCATACCGTCGGCCCCATGCGTGCCTCCTATGCCTTCGCCCAGCAGCTCAAACTGCAAGGCCATCTGCCGCAGGTCACGCGGGTCGAAGTGGAGTGT
>JBOFJM010000512.1:0-2340 GCA_051656825.1 Kluyvera sp. | reverse complement strand
CCAGCCCTTCGCCAATATGCGGGCTTACCGGCCAAATCGTGCTGGCGTAACGCCACGCGAAGCCCATGCCAATCGTCCCCAGCACCATGCCAAAATAGCCCGCTGGCAGGTTAAGTACCTGGGCTTCGTCTTTTTCTTTATGCATTTTGTTTATTTATTCAAAAATTCTTTAAGTTGCATTTTAGATAATTCTTTAAAGCGGCGCTAGCGAGAAAATTTGCTACATTTACTTTACCCATTTGCCCAGAGGCTGCCATGAAAAAATACCGTCTTAGTGAGGATTCGCGCACTGTTCACGTTGGCACGCCAGGTGCAACAGAAAGTATCGTGGTACGCCAGATTATCGCACTACGTGACTTTGCCGATGTTTCGGCAGGTGCTTTCGGCGGCTGGGTCGATACGGAAAATACGCTCAGTCAGGAGGGCGACTGCTGGATTTACGACCAGAACAGCCTGGTCTATGCCGGCGCGCAGATCAGCGGCAACGCTCGTCTAACACGCACTTGTGAAGTCAGCCAGGGGGCGCAAATCAGCGGTCACGCCTGGGTAGATGCCGGCCGTATCAGTCAGCACGCGAGGATTAGCGACCAAGCCTGCGTGCACGATTCACAAATTCACGGCAGTTGTCATATTTTTGGTGACGCCCAAATAGACGAACAGTGCCAGATTGTGGGCGCAAAGGGGTTAACCGCTGACAACGACCGTCTATTACAAATTTACGACCACGCGCGCCTCAGCCAATGTCGGGTGGCGCATCAGGCGCAAATCTACGGCAATGCCCTACTGCGTCATGCGTTTGTCGAACATCGCGCTGAAATTTATGACTGCGCAAAACTGGAAGGCAACGAGGAAAATAACATCTGGGTTTGCGATTGCGCCAAAGTGTACGGCAACGCGCACATTATCGCCGGACTGGAAGAAGATGCGATCCCCACGCTGCGCTACAGCGCACAGGTGGCTGAGAACGCGGTGGTGGAAGGCAACTGCGTTCTCAAACATCACGTTTTAGTCGGCGGTAATGCACACCTTCGCGGCGGGCCAATCTTGTTAGACGATCATGTGTTGATTCAGGGCGAGGCGCGAGTGTCTGGTGATGTGTTGATCGAGTATCACATTGATATCACCGACCGCGTAGTGGTTGAAGCGTTGCCCGGCGAGGCCATTCACCTGCGCGGGCGAAAATCGCTTTCCGGGGCGCAGCGAATTACCCGCACCCCGCTGTTTGGCGCGCTATGACGCCGAGGGGTCGATAATGCGCGCGTAGATATTTTGGTCGTAGTACACGTCGTTGAGAAACTCAGCCTGACGCAAGCAGCCTTCAAGCGTAAAACCGTTACGCAGCGCCACCTGATTACTGCGCAGGTTATCGACCCGACATTTAATCACAAAGCGACGGACCACCCCACGCTCGGCAAAATACTCGATAAACGCCTGCAACGCCGCCGATAAAATGCCCTTGCCCTGCGCGTGTTCATCCAGCCAGTAGCCGATATAACCGGTTTTGTTCGACACTTCAATCTGGTTAAACGACAGCACGCCCACCATCTCATCATGGGCAAAAATCAGGAACATTTTAGCGATACCGCGCTGGTGCAGCATCATATTGCCCTGCACGTTTTGCTGCGTGTCTTGTTCGCTCTTCACCCATTGCGGCCAGTTGAGCGTTTGCTGTAGCCACGTTTTATTGCGCATCACCAGTTGATGCAGCGCGGCAACGTGATCTTCGTTAACCGCATGTAGGCTAATTTCCGGCGTCGCAGTGATGATTTCAGCAGTGGTCATGGCGGGAGTCTCTTATTCGAAAACAAGCCCGGCGACAGGCAGCCGGGCTTTGGGCGGTTATTTCATAATGCGGTCGTCAACGTACTGACGTTTATCCGGCGCAGGCGGGAAATACTGATACAGCCAGGTTTCGCTGATAGCATCGCCACGGCAGCGCAGGAACAGGCGCATATCAACCGGATCGGTGGAATCTGAGGTTGGATACCAGTCGAACAGAATGCGATAGCCGTCGAATGGCTCGACATACAAGATTTCTATCTGCTTCGCTTCCCCGCTGGAGAGCGTAATGACCGGTTCAATGCCCTTCGGCGCAGCGGCTTTCAGGTCGCCACCGACGAAATCAATGGCAAAACGACGTGACCATTTTTCCGGGTAGTGCTCGCCCGGCGCCCAGCCTTCCGGGAAGCTGCCCATCCCCGTGCGTGTTGCCAGAACGCGCGCCAACGGTGAACGTACCGGCGGCATCGCACTCCAGTACAGACGATAGCTAAAGTTCAGCGTATCACCCGCTTTCATTGGTTTTTCCGGCTGCCAGAAGCAGACGATGTTATCCAGCGT
>JBOFJM010000511.1:0-3232 GCA_051656825.1 Kluyvera sp. | reverse complement strand
GCCACGATCAACCACAAGGCTTGCAGCTTCGCACTTAAACTCAGGAGAAAAAGCTTTTCGACCTTTCACTGGACACCTCTTATGTATTGGGGAAGTTTATCACCCTTAAGTCGTGTCCAGGATCATTAGGCCACATCATCCTGAATGCCAGCGTTTAGGCTGCCGAAAACGGCGGCTTTGTGAGTTTCCCCCCGTTCAAACACTGCAAAGCTCATAAAACTGTTATCAATTAATAGCGTCCTACTGTCTCTGCAACCCTGCGCTGGCGCGGCTTAGAATCTGGCTGAGTTATTTTTCCCTGCGGAGTGTGCATGTTCGGTCTTGATGCGTTTCACCTGGCGCGAATTCAATTTGCGTTTACTGTCTCGTTCCACATTATTTTTCCCGCGATCACCATCGGGCTTGCCAGCTACCTGGCAGTACTGGAAGGACTATGGTTAAAAAGCCGTAACCCCGTCTGGCGATCGCTGTACCAGTTTTGGTCGAAGATTTTTGCCGTCAACTTTGGTATGGGCGTGGTGTCCGGGCTGGTGATGGCCTACCAGTTTGGCACTAACTGGAGCGGGTTTTCCGAGTTTGCGGGCAGCATTACCGGCCCACTGCTGACCTATGAAGTGCTCACCGCCTTCTTCCTTGAAGCCGGTTTTTTAGGCGTAATGCTGTTTGGCTGGAATCGCGTGGGGCCGGGGCTGCACTTCTTTGCGACCTGCATGGTGGCGCTCGGCACGATTATTTCAACCTTCTGGATTTTAGCCTCCAACAGTTGGATGCAGACGCCGCAAGGTTATGAAATCGTCAACGGTCAGGTCGTGCCGGTCGATTGGTTCGCGGTGGTCTTTAATCCGTCCTTCCCCTACCGCCTGCTGCATATGTCGATAGCGGCCTTCCTCAGCAGTGCGCTGTTTGTTGTCGCGTCGGCGGCGTGGCATCTGCTGCGCGGCAATCAATCGCCCGCGATTCGGATTATGTTTTCGATGTCGCTGTGGATGACGCTTATCGTTGCCCCCATTCAGGCGATGGTCGGTGATATGCACGGACTGAATACGCTTCAACATCAACCGGCAAAAATTGCCGCCATCGAAGGTCACTGGGAAAACCCGCCCGGTGAGCCAACGCCACTGCTGCTGTTTGGCTGGCCGGATATGCAACAAGAACGCACCCGTTTTGCTCTGGAGATCCCCGCGCTTGGCAGCCTAATCCTGACTCACAGTCTGGAAAAACAAGTTCCGGCATTGAAAGAGTTCGCCAAAGAGGACAGACCCAACTCCACCATTGTGTTCTGGTCATTCCGCATTATGGCGGGGCTGGGCATGTTGATGCTGTTGTTAGGCGTTGTCGCGCTGTGGCTGCGCAAACGGCAAACTCTGTATACCTCGCGGCCCTTCTTATGGTTTGCGTTGCTGATGGGGCCATCTGGGCTGATAGCGATCCTCGCCGGTTGGGTCACAACCGAAGTGGGCCGCCAACCGTGGGTGGTATATGGCCTCCAGCGCACGGCGGATGCCGTTTCCGCTCATGGCGACCTGCATATGAGCGTCAGCCTGCTGGCTTTCTTCGTGGTCTATAGCTCGGTATTTGGTGTCGGCTACAGCTACATGGTGCGTCTGATTCGTAAAGGGCCGCAGCCTTTCTCCCCACAACCGCACGGCACGCCTTCACGTCCACTGTCTGCCGCTATAACGCCAAATCCGCACCACGAGGAGCGCCCATGAACCTTGACCTCTCCATCATCTGGTTTGTGATTATCGTTTTCGCCACCCTGATGTATATCGTCATGGATGGCTTTGATTTAGGGATTGGTATTCTGTTTCCCTTCACCCGCCGCGCACAGGATCGTGACGTGATGGTCAACAGCGTTGCGCCCGTCTGGGATGGCAACGAAACCTGGCTGGTGCTGGGCGGCGCAGGGCTGTTTGGCGCCTTCCCGCTGGCCTATGCGGTAATTATCGACGCCCTGACAATTCCGTTATCGCTGATGTTGGTCGGCCTGATTTTCCGTGGTGTGGCGTTTGAGTTTCGCTTCAATGCCACGCCGTCGCATCGCCCGTTCTGGGATAAAGCCTTTATGGGCGGCTCCATTCTGGCGACCTTCTGCCAGGGCGTGGTAGTTGGCGCGGTGATTAACGGTTTTGAAGTCACGGGCCGGGCGTTTAGCGGCGGCGCGTTTGATTGGCTCACTCCGTTTACTCTGTTCTGCGGCGTGGGGCTGGTCATCGCCTATGCGTTGTTGGGCGCGACCTGGCTGGTGATGAAAAGCGAGGCGGCGCTACAGACACAAATGCGCCGCAACGCCCGCTGGCTGCTGTTAGCGCTGTTGGGGGTGATTGCGGTAATTAGCCTGTGGACGCCGCTGCGACATGCAAACATTGCCACGCGCTGGTTTACGCTGCCCAATTTTTATTATCTGCTGCCCGTGCCGTTGCTGGTTCTCACGGCAAGCGCCCTGCTGTGGCGGCAGTTGGGGGCTATCGACAGCCATGCTCAGCCGTTTCTTCTGACGCTGGTGCTGGTATTTCTCGGCTTTAGCGGGCTTGGGATCAGCATCTGGCCGGCCATTATTCCGCCATCAATCACTCTGTGGCAGGCCGCCGCACCGGTGCAAAGCCAGGAATTTATGCTGATCGGCGCGATTTTCATCATCCCGATTATCCTGGTGTACACCTTCTGGAGCTATTACGTTTTCCGTGGCAAAGTGCCGCAAGATGAGGGGTATCACTGATGAAAACCGCGTGGCTCACACGTATTTTCTGGCTGGTAACATTATGGGGCGGCAGCGTGCTCGCGCTGGCGGCGGTGGGCGGTTTATTCCGTTTATTAATGACCGCCGCAGGGTTTAAATCCTGACGGCTTTCATCGGGTGGCCAATGGCCACCCGATTGACATAGCGACTACTTGCGCTTTGGCAACGTTTTTAGCAACTCATCCGCGCTGACCGAGGCCACCACGCTTCCTGGCAGCGGCATTTTCAGAATGTGATTTTTGATTTTGCCAATCACATGCATTTCACACGGGCGGCAATCAAAACGCAGCGTCAGCACTTCATCCCCGTTAATCAACTGCATTGGTGTCGCCTTCCAGCTTTTAATCGAGCCTTTGGCCTGTTTCGGGCACAGGTTAAAGGCAAAGCGCAGACAGTGTTTGGTTATCATCACCGGCACATCGCCCTTTTCCTGATGCGCTTCATAGGCGGCATCAATCAACTGAACGCCAAAGCGATGATAAAACTCCCGTG
>JBOFJM010000510.1:0-9464 GCA_051656825.1 Kluyvera sp. | reverse complement strand
CAGCATATCGGTGCTTACCACGTCGAAACCGACAACGGTATGATCACCTTCCTGGATACCCCGGGCCACGCCGCGTTCACCTCTATGCGTGCTCGTGGTGCTCAGGCGACGGATATCGTGGTTCTGGTTGTTGCTGCAGACGACGGCGTGATGCCGCAGACCATCGAAGCTATCCAGCACGCGAAAGCGGCGCAGGTTCCGCTGGTTGTTGCAGTGAACAAAATCGATAAACCAGAAGCTGACCTGGATCGCGTTAAAAACGAACTGTCTCAGTACGGCGTAATGCCGGAAGAGTGGGGCGGTGAAGCGCAGTTCATCCCTGTATCTGCGAAAGCGGGTACCGGTATCGACGACCTGCTGAACGCTATCCTGCTGCAAGCTGAAGTTCTGGAGCTGAAAGCCGTCCGTAAAGGCATGGCGAGCGGTGCGGTTATCGAATCCTTCCTGGATAAAGGTCGTGGTCCTGTTGCAACTGTACTGGTTCGTGAAGGTACTTTGAACAAGGGCGATATCGTTCTGTGTGGTTTCGAGTATGGCCGTGTTCGTGCAATGCGTAACGAACTGGGTCAGGAAGTGCTGGAAGCAGGCCCATCCATTCCGGTGGAAATCCTGGGGCTGTCCGGTGTTCCGGCTGCGGGCGATGAAGTGACCGTGGTTCGTGACGAGAAAAAAGCGCGTGAAGTTGCACTGTATCGTCAGGGCAAATTCCGTGAAGTTAAACTGGCTCGTCAGCAGAAATCTAAACTTGAGAACATGTTCGCCAACATGACTGAAGGCGAAGTTCACGAAGTGAACATCGTACTGAAAGCGGACGTTCAGGGTTCTGTAGAAGCTATCTCCGATTCCTTACTGAAACTGTCTACTGACGAAGTGAAAGTGAAGATCATCGGTTCCGGCGTAGGTGGTATCACCGAAACCGACGCAACCCTGGCTGCGGCATCCAACGCTATCCTGGTTGGCTTCAACGTTCGTGCGGATGCCTCTGCGCGTAAAGTTATTGAATCCGAAAGCTTGGATCTGCGTTATTACTCCGTCATCTATAACCTGATTGACGAAGTGAAAGCGGCAATGAGCGGTATGCTGTCTCCAGAACTGAAACAGCAGATCATCGGTCTGGCTGAAGTTCGTGACGTGTTCAAATCGCCTAAATTTGGTGCCATCGCAGGTTGTATGGTTACTGAAGGCATTATCAAGCGTCACAACCCAATCCGCGTTCTGCGTGACAACGTGGTTATCTATGAAGGCGAGCTGGAATCCCTGCGCCGCTTCAAAGATGACGTTAACGAAGTCCGTAACGGCATGGAATGTGGTATCGGTGTTAAGAACTACAACGACGTTCGCGTTGGCGATATGATCGAAGTATTCGAAATCATCGAAATTCAGCGTACTATCGCTTAATCTTCGTAACGCCCGGTGACACTTTGTCTACCGGGCCTACGATAGCATTGTAAGCCGGGTTATAGGCCTGATAAGCGTAGCGTCATCAGGCTTAGAAGCGCCATCCGGCATGAATTTTAAAAAGGGGCTTTTGGCCCCTTTTTTGTCTGGAGAATTTATTATGGCGAAAGAATTTGGTCGCCCGCAGCGTGTGGCCCAGGAGATGCAAAAAGAGATCGCAATCATCCTGCAACGCGAAATTAAAGACCCACGTTTGGGCATGATGACCACCGTATCTGGTGTTGAAATGTCCCGTGACCTGGCCTATGCCAAAGTGTTTGTCACCTTCCTGAACGACAAAGATGAAGCTGCCGTAAAAGCAGGCATCAAAGCGTTACAAGAAGCTTCTGGTTTTATCCGCAGCCTGCTGGGCAAAGCGATGCGTCTGCGTATCGTGCCGGAACTGACCTTCTTCTACGACAACTCGCTGGTCGAAGGGATGCGCATGTCCAACCTGGTGACTAACGTGGTTAAACACGACGAAGAGCGTCGTGTGAACCCGGACGACAGCAAGGAGGACTAATGAGTCGTCCTCGTCGTCGCGGCCGCGATATCCACGGCGTATTGTTGCTGGATAAACCGCAGGGTGCGTCCAGCAATGATGTGCTGCAAAAAGTAAAACGTATTTATAACGCCAACCGCGCTGGGCATACCGGCGCGCTGGACCCGCTGGCAACCGGCATGTTGCCGATTTGCCTCGGTGAGGCCACCAAGTTCTCCCAGTATCTGCTGGACTCCGACAAGCGTTATCGGGTGATTGCGCGCTTAGGGCAGCGCACCGATACATCGGATGCCGATGGGCAGATTGTGGAAGAGCGTCCGGTGACTTTCAGCGCAGAGCAGTTAGCTGCAGCGCTCGATAGCTTCCGTGGTGACACCCAGCAGGTACCGTCGATGTATTCGGCGCTGAAATACCAGGGCAAAAAGATGTACGAATATGCTCGCCAGGGAATCGAAGTTCCGCGTGAAGCACGCCCGATTACCGTCTACGAACTGCTGTTTATCCGCCATGAAGGTAACGAGCTGGAGCTGGAAATTCACTGCTCGAAAGGCACGTATATCCGCACCATCATCGATGATCTTGGCGAGAAGCTGGGCTGTGGCGCGCACGTCATTTTCCTGCGTCGCCTGGCGGTGAGTAAATACCCGGTTGAGCGCATGGTGACGCTTGAGCACCTGCGTGAGCTGGTTGAGCAGGCCGAACAGCAGGGCATCCCGGCTGCGGAGTTGCTTGACCCGTTACTGATGCCGATGGACAGTCCCGCTTCGGACTATCCAATCGTCAATCTCCCATCAACATCAGCGGTTTACTTTAAAAATGGTAACCCGGTGAGGACTTCTGGTGCACCGCTTGAAGGCCTGGTGCGCGTAACAGAAGGGGATGAAGCGAAATTTCTCGGCATGGGTGAAATCGATGACGAAGGCCGCGTGGCTCCACGCCGTCTGGTGGTCGAATACCCTGAGTAAGCCCCGCAGTGTGGCTTGCGATAACAGAGCGCTGCGGGTAGAATATCGCGGCTTAACGTCTGGCTAATTGTTTAACAATTAACGGACGTTATCTCAGGGCTGCTGAATTAGAGATCGGCACCCTTTCTTTCTTTTAAATTTGGAGTTCAAAATGTCTCTAAGCGTTGAAGCTAAAGCACAAATCGTTTCTGAGTTCGGTCGTGGCGCTAACGACAGCGGTTCTACCGAAGTTCAGGTTGCACTGCTGACTGCACAGATCAACCACCTGCAAGGTCACTTTGCAGAGCACAAAAAAGATCACCACAGCCGTCGTGGTCTGCTGCGCATGGTTTCTCAGCGTCGTAAACTGCTGGACTACCTGAAACGTAAAGATGTTGCACGCTACACCGCGCTGATCGAGCGTCTGGGTCTGCGTCGCTAATTCTAGCGAGTTTCAGAAAGAGGGGCCTTTATGGCCCCTTTTTTCCACCAGACGACCGCGATTTATAGAAAAGAATACCCGCAGAATCACTGCCTTGTGTTTCAGTTAACCCACTTGTTTGACTCTTATTGAGACAAAGTTGAGCTGGAATGACCAACACAGCAGTATTTTGAAAGATAACGGGTATAATGTATTGTTGTTGTAAATATTCTTCGTTGCAGAGGTTCGCGCGGCTAATGAGAGTCTTTATCCATCTGGGTTGAGGGTTGTCATTAGTCGCGAGGATGCAAAGAAGATCGGTTCCATCGGTTGGCATACGACAGCGTGTGCCACCACTCATTAAGAAAGGATAGAATTTTGCTTAATCCGATCGTTCGTAAGTTCCAGTACGGCCAACACACCGTAACGCTGGAAACCGGCATGATGGCGCGCCAGGCAACTGCCGCTGTTATGGTTAGCATGGATGACACTGCGGTATTCGTTACCGTTGTCGGTCAGAAAAAAGCGAAACCAGGCCAGGACTTCTTCCCGCTGACCGTTAACTATCAGGAGCGTACCTACGCTGCTGGCCGTATCCCAGGCAGCTTCTTCCGTCGTGAAGGCCGTCCAAGCGAAGGCGAAACCCTGATCGCGCGTCTGATTGACCGCCCGGTTCGCCCGCTGTTCCCAGAAGGCTTCGTGAACGAAGTTCAGGTTATTGCCACCGTTGTTTCTGTTAACCCACAGGTTAACCCAGACATCGTAGCAATGATTGGTGCTTCCGCAGCGCTGTCCCTGTCCGGCATCCCATTCAACGGCCCAATCGGTGCGGCTCGCGTGGGCTACATCAATGACCAGTATGTACTGAACCCAACTCAGGACGAGCTGAAAGAAAGCAAGCTGGACTTGGTTGTTGCTGGTACTGAAGCTGCTGTACTGATGGTTGAATCCGAAGCTGAACTGCTGAGTGAAGACACCATGCTGGGCGCGGTAGTATTTGGCCACGAGCAGCAGCAGATTGTTATCCAGAACATCAACGACCTGGTGAAAGAAGCCGGTAAACCACGTTGGGACTGGCAGCCAGAAGCGGCAAACGACGCGCTGAATGCACGCGTTGCTGCACTGGCAGAATCTCGCCTGAGCGATGCTTACCGCATCACCGACAAACAGGAACGCTATGCTCAGGTTGATGTTATCAAATCTGAAACCATCGCGACTCTGCTGGCGGAAGATGAAACCCTGGACGAAAACGAACTGGGCGACATCCTGCACGCTATCGAGAAGAACGTTGTTCGTAGCCGCGTACTGGCTGGCGAACCACGCATCGATGGTCGTGAAAAAGACATGATTCGTGGTCTGGATGTGCGTACTGGCGTTCTGCCACGTACTCACGGTTCTGCGCTGTTCACCCGTGGTGAAACGCAGGCTCTGGTGACCGCGACTCTGGGTACTGCACGTGACGCACAGGTTCTTGATGAACTGATGGGCGAGCGTACTGACAACTTCCTGTTCCACTACAACTTCCCTCCGTACTCCGTAGGTGAAACTGGCATGGTCGGTTCTCCGAAACGTCGTGAAATTGGTCACGGTCGTCTGGCGAAACGCGGCGTGCTGGCAGTGATGCCGGAAGCTGACAAATTCCCGTACACCGTTCGTGTGGTTTCTGAAATCACCGAATCTAACGGTTCTTCTTCTATGGCTTCCGTATGTGGTGCTTCCCTGGCGCTGATGGACGCAGGCGTGCCAATCAAAGCGGCCGTTGCGGGTATCGCGATGGGTCTGGTGAAAGAAGGCGACAACTTTGTTGTTCTGTCTGACATCCTGGGCGACGAAGACCACCTGGGCGATATGGACTTCAAAGTCGCGGGTTCCCGCGAAGGTATCTCTGCACTGCAGATGGATATCAAAATTGAAGGTATCACCAAAGAGATCATGCAGGTTGCTCTGAACCAGGCTAAAGGTGCGCGTCTGCACATCCTGGGCGTGATGGAACAGGCTATCAACGCACCGCGCGGCGATATCTCTCAGTTCGCTCCGCGTATTCACACCATCAAGATCAATCCAGACAAGATCAAAGATGTTATCGGTAAGGGCGGTTCTGTTATCCGTGCTCTGACCGAAGAAACCGGCACTACCATCGAAATCGAAGATGACGGTACTGTGAAGATCGCAGCGACCGACGGCGAAAAAGCGAAACATGCTATCCGTCGTATCGAAGAGATCACCGCAGAAATCGAAGTGGGCCGTATCTATGCAGGTAAAGTGACCCGTATCGTTGACTTTGGCGCATTCGTTGCTATCGGTGGCGGTAAAGAAGGTCTGGTACACATCTCTCAAATCGCTGACAAGCGCGTTGAGAAAGTGACTGACTACCTGCAAATGGGTCAGGAAGTACCGGTTAAGGTTCTGGAAGTTGACCGTCAGGGCCGTATCCGTCTGAGCATTAAAGAAGCAACCGAGCAGTCTCAGCCTGCGAACGCACCGGAAGCTCCGGCTGCGGAACAAGGCGAGTAAGGTTTGCCTTTTGCCCTCCGCTTTTGCGGAGGGCACATTTATCTGGCAGGATGCCTTGTTTGCAGGCGGGGGACAGGACGTTCATCCAATTGTTGTCTTCGGGAGTGGGAAATGAAGCCTTTTTTGCGCTGGTGTTTCGTTGCGACAGCACTCACGCTGGCAGGATGCAGCAACTCTGCCTGGCGTAAGAGTGAAGTCCTCGCGGTGCCATTGCAACCGACGTTACAGCAGGAAGTGATTCTGGCACGCATGGAACAAATTCTTGCCAGTCGGGCTTTAACCGATGACGAACGCGCACAGCTTTTATATGAGCGCGGAGTGTTGTATGATAGTCTCGGTCTGAGGGCACTAGCGCGTAACGATTTCTCGCAAGCGCTGGCAATCCGACCAGATATGCCGGAAGTATTCAACTACTTAGGCATTTATTTAACGCAGGCAGGCAATTTTGACGCTGCCTATGAAGCGTTTGATTCTGTACTTGAGCTTGATCCAACTTACAATTATGCGCACTTGAACCGCGGCATCGCGCTTTACTACGGTGGCCGTGCGAAATTAGCGCAAGATGATCTGCTAGCGTTTTATCAAGACGATCCCAATGATCCTTTCCGTAGCCTGTGGCTTTATCTCGCCGAGCAGAAGCTCGATGAAAAGCAGGCCAAAGTCGCGTTGAAGCAACGCCTCGACAAATCGGATAAAGAGCAATGGGGATGGAACATTGTCGAGTTCTACCTGGGCAACATTAGCGAAGCAACGCTGATGGAACGCCTCAAGGCGGACGCAACGGATAACACCTCGCTCGCTGAGCATCTCAGTGAAACCAACTTCTATTTAGGTAAGTATTACCTAAGTCTGGGGGACAGGGACAGCGCTACGGCACTGTTCAAACTGGCGGTTGCCAACAACGTACACAACTACGTTGAGCACCGATACGCATTGTTGGAATTAGCGCTCTTGGGCCAGGAGCAAGACGACCTGGCAGAATCGGACCAGCAATAGCTGACGTACACATCAGCCCGTAATCACTTTTGATTGCCATCACCTTCGCGGGTGAGGGCGTTGTTGTTCGTTAATACATCTAATTTGAGACGGTTCACACTTTTAATGAAAATTAACGAAAATTTTCACGATAAGTTATGTAGACTGGCCGCCATTAATATCGAGGCACTTGTACTACATGGCTGAATTCGAAACCACTTTTGCAGATCTGGGCCTGAAGGCTCCTATCCTTGAAGCCCTTAACGATCTGGGTTACGAAAAACCATCTCCGATCCAGGCTGAGTGTATTCCTCACCTGCTGGGCGGTCGTGACGTTCTGGGCATGGCCCAGACGGGTAGCGGTAAAACCGCAGCGTTCTCTCTGCCGCTGCTGAACAATCTTGATCCTGAGCTGAAAGCACCACAGATTCTGGTGCTGGCACCGACCCGCGAACTGGCGGTTCAGGTTGCTGAAGCAATGACGGATTTCTCTAAACATATGCGCGGTGTAAACGTGGTTGCCCTGTACGGCGGCCAGCGTTATGACGTGCAATTACGCGCCCTGCGTCAGGGGCCACAGATCGTCGTCGGTACGCCGGGTCGTCTGCTGGATCACCTGAAACGCGGCACTCTGGATCTCTCTAAACTGAGCGGTCTGGTACTGGATGAAGCCGACGAAATGCTGCGCATGGGCTTTATCGAAGACGTTGAAACCATCATGGCACAGATTCCAGAAGGTCATCAGACCGCTCTGTTCTCTGCAACCATGCCGGAAGCGATTCGCCGTATTACCCGCCGCTTTATGAAAGAGCCGCAGGAAGTACGCATCCAATCTAGCGTGACCACTCGTCCGGACATCAGCCAGAGCTACTGGACTGTGTACGGTATGCGTAAAAACGAAGCGCTGGTACGTTTCCTGGAAGCGGAAGATTTTGATGCGGCGATTATCTTCGTACGTACCAAAAACGCGACTCTGGAAGTGGCAGAAGCGCTGGAGCGCAATGGCTACAACAGCGCTGCGCTGAACGGTGACATGAACCAGGCGCTGCGTGAGCAGACTCTGGAACGCCTGAAAGATGGTCGTCTGGACATCCTGATTGCAACCGACGTTGCGGCTCGTGGCCTGGACGTTGAGCGTATCAGCCTGGTGGTTAACTACGACATCCCGATGGACTCCGAGTCTTACGTTCACCGTATCGGTCGTACCGGTCGTGCGGGTCGTGCGGGTCGCGCGCTGCTGTTCGTTGAGAACCGCGAACGTCGTCTGCTGCGTAACATTGAACGCACCATGAAACTGACCATTCCAGAAGTAGAACTGCCGAATGCAGAACTGCTGGGCAAACGCCGCCTGGAAAAATTCGCCGCGAAAGTACAGCAGCAGCTGGAAAGCAGCGATCTGGATCAGTACCGTGCACTGCTGGCGCAAATCAAGCCAACGGCTGAAGGCGAAGAGCTGGACGTTGAAACTCTGGCCGCAGCATTGCTGAAAATGGCTCAGGGCGAACGTACTCTGATCGTTCCGCCAGACGCGCCGATGCGTCCACGTCGTGAATTCCGCGAACGTGATGAGCGCTTTGAACGTCGCGGTGACCGTAACGATCGTGGTCCGCGTGGCGATCGTCCAGAGCGTAGTGGTGAAGACCGTCCACGTCGCGAACGTCGTGATGTTGGCGATATGGAACTGTACCGCATTGAAGTGGGCCGTGATGATGGCGTTGAAGTTCGTCACATCGTTGGCGCGATTGCTAACGAAGGCGACATCAGCAGCCGTTACATTGGTAACATCAAGCTGTTCGCTTCCCACTCCACTATCGAACTGCCGAAAGGTATGCCGGGCGAAGTGCTGCAACACTTTACTCGTACCCGCATCCTGAACAAACCGATGAACATGCAGCTGATGGGTGACGCGCAGCCGCGTCCAGATCGCGGTGGTCGTGGTTTCGGCGGTGGCGAGCGTCGTGAAGGCGGTCGTAACTTTGGCGGCGGTGAGCGTCGTGAAGGTGGCCGTAGCTTCGGTGGTGAGCGTCGTGAAGGCGGTCGTGGTGATGGTCGCCGTTTCAGCGGTGAACGCCGTGAAGGCGGTCGTGGCCCACGTCGCGATGACGCTTCCGCAGCTCCGCGCCGTGACGATTCTTCCAGCCGTCGCCGTTTCGGTGGTGATGCGTAAGAAAACGCCGCTTGCTAGCGTAAAGTAAAATATACAGCCCTGATTGCAAAATCGGGGCTTTTTTTATTTCCTTTGTACTCATGTACTGGTACAGTAGCGTCGTGCTAATGAATGGCAAAGTATTTTTGACTGGAGAAATCGGTAAATGGCGACACTAACCACTACAGCGACCCGACCGTCCCTATTGGGCGGCGTGGTGATTATCGGCGGTACCATTATTGGCGCGGGAATGTTTTCCCTGCCGGTGGTCATGGCGGGTAGCTGGTTTTTCTGGTCAATGGCGGCATTGGTCTTTACCTGGTTTTGTATGTTGCACTCCGGCCTGATGATCCTTGAAGCGAACCTCAATTATCGTATTGGTTCGAGCTTTGACACCATCACTAAAGATTTGCTGGGCAAACGCTGGAATATTATCAACGGCCTTTCTATCGCCTTTGTGCTGTATATCCTGACCTACGCCTACATTTCCGCAAGCGGCTCGATTTTGCATCACACCTTTGCCGA
>JBOFJM010000509.1:0-2152 GCA_051656825.1 Kluyvera sp. | reverse complement strand
ATGCCTCATTCACATTCTGCAGATACTTTTTATCGTACTGTTTTGTGCTGTATACGGCGATTTTCATAGGACTTTTCTCCGGTGATTTTTAAGTCAGATTAGCATGGCTAAAATTATCATACAATTCTTAAAAAATAGTTTAATCGCAGAGCGACGGAAGAGCGTTAGCAGCAAGTATAAGCGTTTTATGCGATGCTGTAGATTACAATAATTTTCTATTTTTTCAGCAACATAATTGAAAATTCCACCATTGGCGGAAAAGAGGATGCGCATGGGCGCGTGCCGAGGCTGTTATCCGTTGACGGTTGAGCGCGGCGCGGGGGTTTTGCTTTCATTTATTGAACAAAGAAATACATTTCCCTCATACCACATCATCTCATCTATTCTTAAAAGGGCGTCGCGACTTTAACTCAGCGGCTCAACATGACACAATATCAGCCATATACGGCGTTTACGCTTGATAAATCTGGATATTAATTGGCCCATGAAGGGTAAATACAAAGCCGCCTTAGCGCTGTTTCTGCTGCTCGTCCTTTTGCCGCTAACGCTGGTTATGACGCTTGGCTACTGGGTTCCTACCTTAGTGGGGATTTGGCTTCCGGCGGGCACGCGCATTGCCCTGAATGAAAGCCCGCGTTTAACTCGCTCGGCGCTGCATATCCCCGATCTCCGCTATTTAGTCGGTGATTGCGAGCTGGCGCGCTTACAAAACGTGACATTGTCACACCCCAGCCACTGGCAGCTTCATGCCGCCTCAGTCAACCTGAATTCTGTCTGCTTTAATAAACTGCCGTCCAACGATGCCGTTCCTGGTGCGCCGCGCACGCTGGCCCAGTGGCAGTCGATGCTGCCCAATACCTGGTTAACGATTGATTCTCTGAGCGTTTCACCCTGGGAAAAATGGCAGGGTAAACTCAATGTCTCTCTTAGCCCGCAACGCCAGAGCCTGGAATACGAAGGTGAACAGGTTAGCCTTCACGCCCGTTTGCAGGGGCAGTCGCTGACCGTCAGCGAGTTTAAAGCGGGGCTGATTGAAGGCGAAGCGCCGATTCAGCTAGTGGGTGAATTTACCATGCCGCTGGTTCCCGATGGCTTGCCGATTAAAGGCCACCTGACGTCTTCGTTCCAGGTGCCGCAAGTCCCGTCGCTGGTGGATGCCGAGCTGGAATGGGACGGTAATCAGGGGCAATTGCTGATGCTGGCGCGCGGCGAAGATGACCCGCTGATTGACTTACCGTGGCAGCTAACCGAACAGCAACTCACCATTAGCGATGGCCGCTGGAGCTGGCCGTATCAGGCGGGGCTCCCGCTTAGCGGGCGTGTCGGCCTTAAGCTGGAAAACTGGCAGCAAGGGCTTGATAACACGCGGATCAGTGGGCGCCTCAACGTGCTGACCGCCGGTGATGCGGGGAAAGGCAACGCCGTGCTAACGCTGGGGCCGGGTACGCTTAGCATGGATAACAGCGAGATGCCGTTGCAGCTGACGGGGGAAGCCAAACAGGGGGATCTGATTTTCTACGCCCGTCTGCCGGCGCATCTCAGTGGCCCGCTGGCAACGCCGATCCTCGCTTTCCAGCCAAGCGCACTGCTGCGCTCCCGTGGGCGACTCATTGACGCGCTAAATATCGACGATGTGAGCTGGCCGCTGGCCGGAGTGACCCTCTCTACTCAGGGGATCGACGGTCGGTTACAGGCCATTTTGCGCGCCCATGAACAGCAGACCGGTGATTTTATTCTGCACCTTGACGGTAAAGCCGATAACTTTATGCCGGACAAAGGCACGTGGCAGTGGCGTTACTGGGGCGATGGTCATTTTACGCCGATGAATGCGCGCTGGGATGTTGCCGGTACGGGGGAGTGGCGCGACAGTGCGATTGTGCTGAATACGCTCTCGACCGGTTTCGATAAGCTCCAGTACGGCACGATGACCATCGATAAACCGCGCCTGACGCTGAAACAACCCATCCACTGGATCCGCGATGAGCAGCATCCGTCCTTTTCTGGCTCGCTGGCGCTGGACGCCAACGAAACGCGTTTCACCGGCGGTAGTGTGCTGCCTGCCTCCGCGCTGACGTTTAGCGTGCAAGGCCGTGACCCGACCTTTTTCCAGTTTAAAGGTGACTTAAAAGCGCAGGCTATCGGCCCCATTCGG
>JBOFJM010000508.1:0-2047 GCA_051656825.1 Kluyvera sp. | reverse complement strand
CCATGTGGTGACGCCGAATAAAAAGGCCAACACATCATCGATGGATTACTACCATCAGCTACGCCATGCGGCGGCGCAGTCGCGACGCAAATTCCTCTACGACACCAACGTGGGGGCGGGGCTGCCGGTGATTGAAAACCTGCAAAACCTGCTGAACGCGGGCGATGAGCTTCAGCACTTCTCCGGTATTCTTTCGGGTTCTCTGTCGTTTATCTTCGGCAAGCTGGATGAAGGCATGAGCCTGTCGGAAGCCACCAAAGTGGCGCGGGAGCTTGGCTATACCGAGCCTGATCCGCGTGATGATCTCTCGGGAATGGATGTGGCGCGCAAGTTGCTTATCCTGGCGCGTGAGACCGGGCGTAGTCTGGAACTGAGCGATATCGTTGTGGAATCGGTATTGCCGGAAGGCTTTGATGCCTCAGGAGATACCGACAGCTTTATGGCGCGATTGCCGCAGCTTAACGATGAGTTCTCCGCGCGGGTGGCAAAAGCACGTGATGAAGGCAAAGTACTGCGCTATGTTGGCAATATTGAAGAAGACGGCGTTTGCCGCGTTAAGATTGCTGCCGTAGATGGCAACGACCCGCTGTTTAAAGTCAAAAACGGTGAGAACGCACTGGCGTTTTACAGCCACTATTATCAGCCACTGCCGTTAGTGCTGCGCGGCTACGGCGCAGGCAACGACGTAACGGCGGCAGGGGTCTTTGCTGACCTGCTGCGCACACTGTCATGGAAGTTAGGAGTTTAACATGGTGAAGGTGTATGCCCCGGCTTCCAGTGCCAATATGAGCGTCGGGTTTGATGTCCTGGGCGCAGCAGTCACGCCGATTGACGGCAGCCTGCTGGGCGACAACGTATCGGTTGAGGCGGCTGACCGTTTCAGCCTGAAAAATCTCGGCCGCTTCGCCGACAAACTGCCAAGCGAGCCGCACGAAAATATTGTTTACCAATGCTGGGAGCGTTATTGCGAGGAAGTGGGTAAAGAGATCCCCGTGGCAATGACGCTGGAAAAAAACATGCCGATTGGCTCAGGCCTCGGTTCCAGCGCCTGTTCCGTGGTTGCCGCGCTGGTGGCGATGAATGAATTCTGCGGCAAACCGTTGGATGAAACCCGAATGTTGGCACTGATGGGTGAGCTGGAAGGGCGCATCTCCGGCAGTGTGCATTACGACAACGTCGCACCGTGCTATCTGGGGGGCATGCAATTGATGATTGAAGAAAATGACATCATCAGCCAGCAGGTTCCTTGTTTCGACGAGTGGCTATGGGTACTGGCGTATCCGGGCATTAAAGTCTCGACGGCAGAAGCGCGGGCGATTCTACCGGCGCAATATCGCCGCCAGGACTGCATTGCGCATGGTCGTCATTTGGCCGGTTTTATTCATGCCTGCTATTCCCGCCAGCCTCTGTTGGCGGCAAAACTGATGAAAGACGTGATTGCCGAGCCATACCGCACCAAATTGCTGCCGGGCTTTAGTGAAGCGCGTCAGGCGGTTGCCGGTATTGGCGCGCTTTCCTGCGGGATTTCCGGCTCAGGGCCAACGCTGTTTGCCCTGTGTGATAAAACGGAAACCGCGCAGCGCGTGGCGGATTGGCTCGGCCAGCATTACCTACAGAATCAAGAAGGCTTCGTTCATATTTGCCGGCTGGACACGGCGGGCGCACGAGTAGTGGGATAACCGATGAAACTCTACAATTTAAAAGATCACAATGAGCAGGTCAGCTTCGCGCAGGCCGTTACTCAAGGGCTTGGCAAGCAACAGGGGTTGTTCTTCCCACTTGATTTGCCGGAATTCAACCTGACCGACATTGATGACCTGCTGACGCAGGATTTTGTCACCCGCAGCGCGAAAATTCTCTCCGCGTTTATTGGCGATGAAATTCCGCAGGAGCAGTTGGCACAACGTATCGCTAACGCGTTTACCTTCCCGGCGCCGGTCAAGAAGGTGCAGGAAGATGTCGGCTGCCTCGAACTGTTCCACGGTCCGACCCTGGCGTTCAAAGATTTCGGTGGCCGCTTTATGGCGCAGATGCTCACCCATATTGC
>JBOFJM010000507.1:0-1636 GCA_051656825.1 Kluyvera sp. | reverse complement strand
AGGCGCGCACGGTCTGCCGGAGGCGGTGCGCAACGGTGAACGGGCGATTCAGGCCTGGAGCCATCAATACCCTTGCGAGCGCGCAGTCGCCCAGGCGACTCAGTTATTAACCCGCGCGCCAGACCGCTTTAGCGCCGCGCAGCTTACCCCCCTTTTCGAACAGGGGCTTTCCACGCCAGATGCCATGACGCTGCTTGCCTGGAGCGCACTCTGCGGCTGGTTGAATCGACTGCGCATTGCGTTGGGCGGGGCGTAACAAGTTGCGTAAAAGGATGAAAGAGCGCTTGCTGCAACCTATAGAATCGCGTAAAAATGTCAGCCGCTCTTTTGGCCACGAAAATAGATCAATATGCTTCAGGACAACCCGCTGCTTGCGCAGCTAAAACAGCAACTCCACTCCCAAACGCCCCGTGCGGAAGGGGTCGTCAAAGCCACGGAAAAAGGTTTCGGTTTCCTCGAAGTCGATGCGCAAAAAAGCTACTTTATTCCGCCGCCACAGATGAAAAAAGTGATGCACGGCGACCGCATTATTGCGGTGATCCACTCTGAAAAAGAGAAAGAGAGCGCCGAGCCGGAAGAACTGATCGAGCCGTTCCTGACCCGCTTTGTGGGCAAGGTGCATCGCAAAGACGACAGACTGTCTATCGTTCCCGATCATCCGCTATTAAAAGATGCCATTCCATGCCGCGCTGAACGCGGTGTGACACACGATTTTAAAGAGGGTGACTGGGCCGTTGCTGAAATGCGCCGTCATCCGCTGAAAGGCGACCGTAGCTTCTACGCTGAGCTGACCCAATTCATCACCTTTGGTGACGACCACTTTGTACCGTGGTGGGTAACCCTCGCCCGTCATAACCTGGAAAAAGAAGCGCCAAACGGCGTGGCAACCGAAATGCAGGACGAAGGCCTTGAGCGCCGCGACCTGACCGCGCTGGACTTCGTTACCATCGACAGCGCCAGCACCGAAGATATGGACGATGCGCTGTTCGTTGAGGAAGGCGCTGACGGTAAGCTGCTGCTGACCGTGGCCATTGCCGACCCTACAGCGTGGATTGCTGAAGGTAGCAAGTTAGATAACGCCGCGAAGATTCGCGCCTTCACTAACTATTTGCCGGGCTTTAACATCCCGATGCTGCCGCGTGAGTTGTCTGACGACCTGTGTTCTCTGCGCGCAGATGTGGTACGCCCAGTGCTCGCCTGTCGTATGACGCTCTCTGCCGACGGTACTATCGAAGACAACATTGAATTCTTCGCCGCGAACATTGAATCGAAAGCCAAACTGGTTTACGACGAAGTGTCTGACTGGCTGGAAGGCAACGGTAGCTGGCAGCCGCAAAACGACGCTATCGCGCGCCAGATTACCCTGCTGCAACGTGTCTGCCAGGTACGTAGCGAGTGGCGTAAAACCCACGCGCTGGTGTTCAAAGACCGTCCTGACTACCGTTTCGTGTTGGGTGAGAAAGGCGAAGTGTTGGATATCGTTGCAGAACCGCGCCGTATCGCCAACCGTATCGTGGAAGAATCGATGATTGCCGCGAACATCTGTGCCGCGCGTGTGCTGCGCGATAAGCTCGGTTTCGGCGTGTACAACGTCCACACCGGCTTTGTGCCAGACAACACCGAAGCGCTGGCTGCG
>JBOFJM010000506.1:0-4624 GCA_051656825.1 Kluyvera sp. | reverse complement strand
ACGCTGTTCATCCTAACGATTCCGTTCTTCTTAAGCCGCTATGGCATCAAAAATGTGATGCTGATTAGTATCTTCGCCTGGATGCTGCGCTTTGGTCTGTTTGCCTATGGCGACCCAACGCCGTTCGGCACCGTGCTGCTGGTGCTGTCGATGATAGTCTACGGCTGCGCCTTCGACTTCTTTAACATCTCCGGTTCAGTGTTTGTGGAAAAAGAAGTTAACCCGGCGATTCGTGCCAGCGCGCAGGGCATGTTCCTGATGATGACGAACGGTTTCGGCTGCATTCTTGGCGGGATGGCGAGCGGGAAAGTGGTTGAGATGTACACCGTTGACGGCATTACCAACTGGCAGAATGTGTGGCTGATTTTCGCCGCCTACTCACTGCTGCTGGCGGTCGCTTTCGTGGCGCTGTTTAAGTATAAACATGTGCGTAGCGAAAACACCGCACAAGCTGTTGCACACTGATCGATCCCATCCGGCTTCGTTTGAAGCCGGATGGCGTTAACGCTTACCTCGCCTACCCATTCAACGGGTAGGCCAGCGCCCTCAGCATTACCGATTATTTCAAGACATAGCCAAATAAACGCGCGATGCCATCGGCATCGGTTTCGCTGTACACGCCCTGTAATTCCGGCGAGAAGCCCGGTAACAGGTTCACGCCCTCTTCCAGCGCGAGGAAATAGCGCAGCACCGCGCCGCCCCACACTTCCCCCGGAACAACGCACAGCACACCCGGCGGGTACGGCAACGCACCTTCTGCGGCAATTCGCCCTTCGGCTTCGCTAATGCGTACCAGCTCCACGTTGCCACGGATAAATTCGCGGTTGGCGTCTTGCGGGTTCATCACCACGGTCGGCAGGCTCTCTTTACGGAACATCGCTTTTTGCAGGTCTTTGACGGCAAAACTGACGTACAGGTCGTGCATCTCCTGGCATAGCTCGCGCAAGGTGTAATCACGGTAGCGCACCGGATATTTTTGGTACACCGTCGGCAGCACATCGGCGAGCGGCGTGTCGTCCTCAATGTGCTGCTCAAACTGCGCCAGCATCGCCACCAGTTGCGCCATTTTTTGCGCATTCTCTGCCGGAGTGAGCAAAAACAGGATCGAGTTGAGATCGCATTTTTCCGGCACGATCCCGTTCTCACGTAGATAATGCGCCAGAATCGTCGCCGGAATACCAAACTCGCTGTACTTTCCGGTTTCGGCGTCGATCCCTGGCGTCGTCAGCAGTAATTTGCACGGATCGACAAAGTATTGATCCTGAGCGTAGCCGTCAAAGCCGTGCCAACGCGCGCCCGGTTCAAAGCTAAAGAAGCGACGCTCGCTGGCGATGGTTTTGCTGGCATGATCCTGCCACGGGCGACCATCGACGATCGGCGGAATAAACGGTTGGATCATATGGCAGTTCGCCAGAATCGCTTTACGCGCTTCGATTCCCAACTCGACGCATTCAGCCCACAGGCGGCGCCCGCTCTCCCCTTCGTGGATTTTGGCGTTGATATCCAGCGCGGCAAATAGCGGGTAAAACGGGCTGGTAGAGGCGTGCAGCATAAACGCATTATTCAACCGTTTGTGCGGGCAAAAACGCGCCTGGCCGCGAATATGGTTATCTTTTTTGTGGATCTGCGAAGTCTGCGAGAATCCGGCCTGCTGTTTGTGAACCGACTGAGTGACAAAAATGCCCGGATCGTTTTCGTTAAGATGTAGCAGCAGCGGCGAAGTGTCGGCCATCATGTCGATAAACTGTTCATAGCCTACCCACGCCGAGTCAAACAGGATGTAGTCACACAGATGGCCGATTTTATCCACCACCTGGCGTGCGTTATAAATCGTGCCGTCATAAGTCCCAAGCTGGATCACCGCCAGACGGAACGGGCGCGCCGCATCGGCTTTCTGTGGCGCGACCTCGCGAATCGCATCGCGCAGGTAGCGCTCATCAAAACAGTGCTCATCAATGCCGCCGATAAAGCCAAATGGGTTGCGCGCCGCCTCCAGATACACCGGCGTCGCCCCTGCCTGAATCAGCGCACCGTGATGGTTCGATTTATGGTTATTACGGTCGAACAATACCAGGTCGCCGCGCGTCAGCAGCGCATTGGTAACGACTTTGTTCGCCGCCGAAGTGCCGTTGAGCACAAAATAGGTTTTATCGGCGTTGAACACCTTTGCGGCAAATTTCTGGGCGTGTTTGGCAGAGCCTTCGTGAATCAATAAATCGCCCAATTTGACGTCGGCATTACACATGTCGGCGCGAAAAACGTTCTCGCCAAAGAAATCATAAAACTGGCGGCCCGCCGGGTGCTTTTTAAAGAAAGCGCCGTGCTGATGTCCGGGACACGCAAAGGTCTGTGGCCCATCTCGACATACTGGCTGAGGGTGTTAAAAAACGGCGGCAGCAGGGTTTCTTCATAGCTACAGGCGGCGGCTTCCAGCTCCAGCCACTCCTGCTCTTTGCCACGAATCACCGCCTCTACGCCTTCCGGCACGTCAATGTCGTCCGTTGCCAGCACAAACACCGGCAGGTTAAAACCGGTGCGTTTAAGCAGCGCCAGAATGCCGCTATGGCTGTCGGCCACCGTAATGACAACTGCCGCTACATCGGTAAAGTCGGTGCTATCCAGCGCCACGACACGGCGATGGCTGGAAAGACAAGAAACCAGTTCACGACTGGCAGCAATGTTCAGTGATTTCATAAGCGCAGCGACCCGCAAAGGGAGAGTAAAAGCCCTGGGCAAAGCGCCTGGCTTCGCCCCATAAAGCGTCTGGGTGCAACAGGGTTACAGCTCCGATTGCCAGACATCAGTAAAAGCAGACACGGTCTAATCTTACTGTTGTCCTACAGTGAGCGGGCGTTGCCTTCACCGCATGGCGGGCGAGGAGGAATTGGCAGACTTTCGCCAGCGGGCGAAGCGGC
Organism: Kluyvera sp.; assembly: GCA_051656825.1. GTDB lineage: Bacteria > Pseudomonadota > Gammaproteobacteria > Enterobacterales > Enterobacteriaceae > Kluyvera. The sequence continues at coordinate 1,709 of JBOFJM010000506.1, read as the reverse complement.
ATTGGCGATGTAATGGCAATGTTGTCATTGCAGGCTGCCCTATCAGAAAGGAGAAAATTCGCGCAATCATGGCAGTTTTCGCCAGAGGGTGCAAGACGAATGCATAATGCATAAAAAACGGGGCAATCGCCTTTAAACCGGCCAATTAATCATAATCATGCAATTTTTATGGATAGATAGTAGAACATTCGATGACAAGCGGCTGTTTTATGCAGGCCATCTGGCGGCATGGCGATGCTGTTCCCCCCACACCACGGTGATTTTCGCCTGGAGCGGCGTGCAAAACAGGCAAAGTGGTGATAGATTGTTCAACTCGCAGCAAATTTTATAAATTTCGTTGACGAAGCGAGGCGATTACGGTTTAATGCGCCCCGTTGCCCGGATAGCTCAGTCGGTAGAGCAGGGGATTGAAAATCCCCGTGTCCTTGGTTCGATTCCGAGTCCGGGCACCACTATTTAGAAAAACCAGCCTACGGGCTGGTTTTTTGCTTTCTGGGTTCGGTAGATTTCCGCTCGTTCTGAGCGTGGATATCACCGCCCTGTCTTTACCATCCAGTCTGGGTATTTCTCTTTCGCGACATGATGTTTGCCGGTTCTCGATCAGACACCTGTGGCGGGAAGTGAAGTAATGCTAAATACGCAGCTAACTCCTTAAATTTCCTCCATATTATTAATAATTCTTCATACCAAATAAAAACAATAAATACACTTCATTAAATTTACCATTACATCCCCAGAATTATTTATAGCCATACCCCAATACCCCGCCATAAACGTCAACTATTCGCTAAATAACCCGCCACATATTGATACTAAAAATCAGTAAAATAGCGTTTAAACTAAATTTAAAAGCAGGATGGATACATTGATAAAGCCATTATTGCGTAGCGGGTATCGCGATGATTACCTTGCTCGGGGTGACAGTGGAAGAAAAGTATTTGACTCAGCGCTACAAATTATCGAAACCTTACGCTTACGACAGCAGCAAACGATTCTTCGGCATCTGGCGATCCCTCAGGTCAATACCACCAATAAGCGCATCGACTGGTACGCACCTGAACATGGTGAGGTCGTATCATGGTCTGCCGCAAGCGAAGAACAACAGCAAGGCGCGCTACGCCACCTGGAAAATTGCCAGAAAGAACTGGCGATATTAAATCGAAAAAGCCAGGAATCCTCGAATAAAGCGGCACAGTTATTTACGGCATTACTGTCGCAGATCCTGCATTTTCCCAGCCCTAACCATATTTATCTGGTTAATAACCTGCCGGTTATTACTTTCTGGGGGTTTACGCGCCCGGAAGATATCCACGAAGCGGAAATACTGGAACAACTGCACACCACATTACGGGCTGAGCAGCCCGCCGCCGCAATAGAAATAGAAGAGATAAAACAAGAGCCAGAGGTACAGGTAGAACCAACGCCAGAGCCAACCCCTCAACCTGAGGAGCCTATCCATATCCCAACTCCGCCGCCTGTGCAGGAGGAGCCTCAACCAGTGCAAACCACGGTTGAAGTGGCAGAAAAACCCGAGGTTGCTCCAGCATCGGGTTCTCGTCGGCGCTATATGTTATTTGCGATGGCATTCGTTTGTGCCGCCATTGTTGCCAGCCCGTACATTTTCAACGCCACACAGTCTGCTCTGGTGCCAACTGCCCCAGATGCCCCGGTGGTCGTTAAAAAAACCGTCGTGAAAAAAGCCGCCGTGA
>JBOFJM010000505.1:0-1809 GCA_051656825.1 Kluyvera sp. | reverse complement strand
AACACCACGCCGCCTCACATTTCACGGTAAATCCTCCCTCTTTTTGCATAAAAAAACCTCATTTTTTGTGATCCTTCCTGATAAGTTTTGATTATTGTACTTGTATGGTAGTTGCTCGGAGCGTAAGTTCGGCGCACTAACCGATGAGATGTAAGGATTGAAGATGAAAATTGTGGGTACTGAGGTTTTTGTAACCTGCCCTGGTCGTAACTTTGTCACGCTGAAAATCACCACTGATAGCGGGTTGGTCGGCTACGGCGATGCCACGTTGAATGGACGCGAGCGGTCGGTTGCATCCTATTTGAAAGATCACCTGTGCCCGCAGTTAGTCGGGCGCGACGCGCACCGTATCGAAGATATCTGGCAGTTTTTTTATAAAGGCGCTTACTGGCGTCGCGGCCCGGTGACGATGTCGGCCATTTCCGCCGTCGATATGGCACTGTGGGATATCAAAGCCAAAGCGGCCAATATGCCTTTGTATCAACTACTGGGCGGCGCATCGCGTGAAGGCGTAATGGTTTACTGCCACACCACCGGGCGCACCATTGATGAAGTGTTAGAAGACTACGCGCGTCATCAAGAAAGGGGCTTTAAGGCCATTCGCGTACAGTGCGGCGTGCTAGGCATGAAAACCACCTACGGCATGTCAAAAGGTAAAGGACTGGCCTATGAACCCGCAACCAAAGGGCAGTGGCCAGAAGAACAATTGTGGTCAACCGAAAAATATCTCGATTTCACTCCGAAACTGTTCGATGCCGTACGTAATCAATTTGGTTTTAATGAGCATCTGCTGCACGACATGCACCATCGCCTGACGCCGATTGAAGCCGCGCGTTTCGGTAAGAGTATCGAACAATATCGTCTGTTCTGGATGGAAGACCCCACTCCGGCAGAAAACCAGGAATGCTTCCGCCTGATTCGCCAGCACACGGTAACGCCAATTGCCGTGGGGGAAGTGTTCAACAGCATCTGGGATTGTAAACAGCTTATTGAAGAACAACTGATTGATTATATCCGTACCACTCTGACTCATGCAGGGGGGATTACCGGTATGCGCCGCATTGCTGATTTCGCCTCGCTATACCAGGTGCGCACTGGTTCCCACGGTCCGTCCGATCTCTCTCCGGTGTGCATGGCGGCTGCGCTGCACTTTGATCTGTGGGTTCCTAATTTCGGCGTTCAGGAATATATGGGCTACTCCGAGCAAATGCTGGACGTTTTCCCGCATAACTGGACGTTTGACAACGGCTATATGCATCCAGGCGACAAACCGGGTTTAGGTATTGAGTTCGACGAAAAGCGGGCTGCGAAATACCCGTATGATCCTGCCTATTTGCCGGTCGCGCGTCTTGAGGATGGCACGTTGTGGAATTGGTAATCAGAGGAGAAAGACAATAAATGAAAATTTAGCGATGGGTGCTTTTATTGCCGTGAGTTGAATAGCGTAAATAGGCCAATCTAAATAAATGTTACTTTGATGAATGAGTTAGAGTGGATTGTTGGTCGGGAATCTGACGGTGTCATTGAGGTAATTAATTCTGATAAACATACTTATAAATTTAGGTGAACAACATGAAAAGAAAGAACTTCTCTGTACCCCGGTTGATAAAATGGGTCGGTCTTATTCCTCTATTAACTGCAAGTGTATGTTGGAGTGCCGAATCATTAAATGTCAGTACGTCATTATCGCCAGATGATCCTATTTATAAAGGGCTTCAGAGTTTTAAAAAAGCGGTAGAGACGCGTACGAAAGGCGAGGTGGAAATTAAGTTATTTTCCAGTGGGCAGCTTGGTGCTGATAATGAATTA
>JBOFJM010000504.1:0-7500 GCA_051656825.1 Kluyvera sp. | reverse complement strand
CCGCTAACGGCGTGGGTCTGGTCGTGAAAAACCCGATCGACGGCTTGCCGGTAGCGCTGGGGCAGTTCGACAGCTTCCCGGTTATCATGACGCTGATTGGCCTGGCGATGATTATTGGCTTGGAAAAAATGAAAGTGCCCGGCGGCATTCTGCTGACGATTATCGGCGTGTCGATTGTCGGCCTGATTTTCGACCCGAACGTTCACTTCTCTGGCATTTTCGCCATGCCGTCGCTGAGCGATGGTAACGGCAACTCACTGATTGGCAGCCTGGATATCATGGGCGCGCTGAATCCCGTGGTGCTGCCAAGCGTACTGGCGCTGGTGATGACCGCTGTTTTCGATGCCACCGGGACTATCCGTGCGGTAGCCGGGCAGGCAAATCTGCTGGATAAAGACGGGCAAATCATCAACGGCGGCAAAGCGCTGACCACCGACTCCCTGAGCAGCGTGTTCTCGGCGGTTGTGGGCGCGTCCCCGGCGGCGGTGTATATCGAATCTGCGGCGGGTACGGCGGCAGGGGGTAAAACCGGTTTAACGGCAATTACCGTCGGTGTCTTGTTCCTGCTGATTCTGTTCTTGTCGCCATTGTCTTATCTGGTTCCAGGCTACGCTACCGCGCCTGCGCTGATGTACGTCGGCCTGCTGATGCTGAGCAACGTGGCGCGTATCGACTTTAACGATTTTGTCGATGCGATGTCTGGCCTGATCACGGCGGTGATGATTGTACTGACCTGTAATATCGTTACCGGCATCATGATTGGCTTTGCGACCCTGGTGATTGGCCGCATTGTTTCTGGCGAATGGCGTAAGTTGAACATCGGTACTGTCGTGATTGCGGCGGCACTGGTTATCTTCTACGCCGGAGGCTGGGCGATTTAAGCCCGCTTTCGTCGTAATAAGAAACCCGCCAAATGGCGGGTTTCGTGTCTAAAACCAGGCTAAATCACGCGATAAGGCGAGTATCAGGGGCGTGTAGCACTTTTTTTCGATTTTCAGCCGCGCCCCGTTTCCTTTTGCGTTACTCTGGTATGCGTATGCTAAGAAGCACGACGCTTCATGTTTTGAATAATAAGACAACGCTGTAAACAGGGAACGCATGGAAATATTCTTTACCATACTTATCATGACCCTTGTGGTCTCGCTCTCCGGGGTGGTTACACGCGTACTGCCCTTTCAAGTTCCACTACCTTTAATACAAATTGCGATTGGTGCGCTGTTGGCCTGGCCAACGTTTGGTTTGCACGTTGAATTCGACCCCGAACTTTTCCTCGTGCTGTTTATCCCGCCGCTGCTGTTTGCCGACGGTTGGAAGACGCCAACACGCGAATTTATTGAACACGGCAGGGAAATCCTCGGCCTGGCGCTGGCGTTAGTGCTGGTGACGGTGGTTGGGATTGGTTTCCTGATCTACTGGATTGTGCCGGGTATCCCGCTGATTCCGGCGTTCGCGCTGGCTGCTGTGTTATCCCCGACCGATGCGGTTGCGCTCTCCGGCATTGTTGGTGAAGGGCGCATCCCGAAAAAGATCATGGGAATTTTGCAGGGCGAGGCGTTGATGAACGACGCGTCGGGCCTGGTATCGTTGAAATTTGCGGTGGCGGTTGCGATGGGCACGATGGTCTTTACCGTCGGCGGCGCAACGGTTGAATTCTTCAAAGTCGCGGTCGGCGGCATCCTGGCGGGTTTCGTGGTGAGCTGGCTGTATGGTCGCTCAATGCGTTTTCTCAGCCGTTGGGGTGGTGATGAACCCGCGACCCAAATTGTGCTGCTGTTCCTGCTGCCGTTTGCGTCGTACCTGATTGCCGAACATATCGGTTTCTCCGGTATCCTGGCGGCGGTGGCGGCGGGGATGACCATCACCCGCTCCGGCGTGATGCGTACTGCGCCGTTGGCAATGCGCCTGCGCGCCAACAGTACTTGGGCGATGCTGGAGTTTGTGTTTAACGGCATGGTCTTCCTGCTGTTAGGTCTACAGCTACCGGAAATCCTCGAAAGCTCGTTGGTGGCGGCAGAGGCTGACCCGAACGTGGAAACCTGGATGCTGTTTACCGATATCATCCTGATTTACGCGGCGCTGATGCTGGTGCGTTTTGGCTGGCTGTGGACGATGAAAAAGCTAAGCCAGCGCTTCTTGCGTAAAAAGCCGATGGAGTTTGCTTCCTGGACGACGCGCGAGCTGTTGATCTCCTCGGTCGCTGGGGTACGCGGGGCGATTACGCTCGCCGGTGTGCTGTCTATTCCGTTGCTGCTGCCGTCAGGCGATGCCTTCCCGGCGCGTTATGAGCTGGTGTTCCTGGCGGCGGGCGTTATCTTGTTCTCACTGTTTGTGGGCGTGATTGTGCTGCCGATTTTGCTGCGTCACATCGAATCCAGCGACCATGTGCAGCAACGCAAAGAGGAGCGCCTGGCGCGAGCCGCGACGGCGGATGTGGCGATTGTCGCTATCCAGAAAATGGAAGAACGACTGGCGGCAGATACCACCGAAAACATTGATAACCAGCTGCTAACCGAGGTGAGTTCGCGCGTTATTGGTAACTTGCGTCGCCGTGTGGATGGGCGTAACGATGTTGAAACGTCGATGCTGGAAGAGCAGCTTGAACGCCGTTTCCGCCTTGCGGCGCTTCGTTCAGAACGCGGCGAGTTGTACCATCTGCGCGCGACACGGCAAATCAGCAACGAGACTTTGCAGAAACTGCTGCATGACCTCGACCTGCTGGAAGCCTTGCTGATTGAAGACGCGTAGCGGCGCTGAATGCCGGATGGCGGCGAAAACGCCTTATCCGGCCTACATGATGTTCGTGGTCCTGTAGGCCTGATAAGCGCAGCGCCATCAGGCAGAACGGTGCAGATTGCCGGATGGCGGTGTAAACGCCTTATCCGGCCTACATGATGCTTGTGGTTTTGTAGGCCTGATAAGCGCAGCGCCATCAGGCAACCAGCCTACTCCGGCAGCTTAAATCCCTCACAGCACTTCAGCCATGCCTGGGCGCTGTGAGACAAATAAACCCCTTCTCGCCAAATCATCCCTAACTGCCAACTCAGCTTGCTTTCCAGCGGCAGCCAGCGCAGGGTTTTCTCATCTAACCGCCGACAAATCGGCTCTGGCAGAATCGCCACCCCCACGCCAGCTTGCACCATCGCTGCAATAAAATCCCACTGCCCGCTGCGTACAGCAATACGTGGCTTCACGTTATGACTGTTAAACAACTGCATTAACTGGCGGTTAAGGGCAAATTCTTCGTTGTAAATCAATAAGGGATGGGCGGCCAGTTGCTGCGGCGACACCGACGTTTGCTCCAGCCAATCGCCGGTACGCGGAACCAGCACGCACAACGGGTGGCTAAACAGCGGCAGGGTGGTGAGGCCGCTCTCTTCCTCTACCGGCAGCGCGGTCATCGCCAGATCCAGCTCGCCGTTCATCACCGCCTGTTGCACGGTCAGGCCGCCAAATTCAGCGATTTTTAGCTCAACACCCGGGTAACGCTGGCGAAACAGGCCAATTGGCCCCGCCATCAGCATCCCGACCATAGGCGGAATGCCCAACCGCAGCACGCCTTTATTGAGATGATTGATATCACTCAGCTCAGCTTCTAGCTGGCGAAACTCATCGAGAATCGCCAGCCCACGCTCATACACCACCTGGCCGGTATCGGTCATTAACAGTTTGCGACCATCGCGAATCAGTAGCGTGCAGTTCAGCTCATCTTCGAGATTTTTAAGCATCTTGCTGATGGTCGGCTGTGTCACAAAAAGTTTCTCCGCCGCGCGGGTAAAACTTTGCTGACGAACGACTTCCACAAAATAGCGCAGCGTTCTTATGTCCATGATCATGCCTCTAAACTATGCTATCGATGAGTTTAATTCATTTTTGTCATCATCGTTGCCTCACTATACTGTGCGTCTGTGATTTTTTCTGGACATCCCTCCATGGCTGAGGCCTTAGGGCGCGTTGTGCCCTCCGTGTTAAATCGTCTTCAAGTTCCAGTGCAGGTGCTTCTGTACGCCGGACTGTTTGTTTTTGCTGAATATTTGGTGAGCTGGTGGCATCTACCGCTGCCTGCGAATCTGGTGGGCATGATCCTACTGTTGGCACTGATTGTTTGTCACGTCGTGCCGCTGAAATGGGTACGCGCCGGTTCGCGCTGGCTGCTGGCAGAAATGCTGCTGTTTTTTGTCCCGGCGGTGGTGGCGGTAGTGAACTACGCGCAACTACTGATGGTTGACGGCTGGCGTATTTTTCTGGTTATTGCGCTAAGCACGATGATGGTGTTGGGCGCTACCGCATGGGTGGTCGATAAAGTGTATCGCTACGAGCTAAAACGGATGCGCAATGAGTAATTTTCAACTGAGCGTTGCGTGTCTGGTCATTACTCTGGCGCTCTATTTTGCTAACAAACGGCTGTATCGCCGCTTTCGTAAACTGCCGCTCATGCCGCTGGTGCTGACGCCCATTCTGTTGGTGTTGATGCTGGTATTCGGCCATATCTCGTATCAAAACTATATGGGTGAAGCGCATTGGCTGCTGTGGCTGTTAGGCCCGGCGACCATTGCATTTGCCGTACCGGTGTATGACAACATGGCGATTATCAAGCGCCACTGGATGTCGCTGTCGGCGGGGGTTATCACGGCAACGGTGGTGGCAGTGACCAGTTCCGTTTGGCTGGCGCGGTTATTTACCCTGTCGGATGAAATACAGCGCAGTCTGGCGGTGCGTTCCATTACCACGCCGTTTGCGCTGGCGGCGGCGAAATCGCTGGGCGGGCAACCTGAGCTGGTGGCGCTGTTCGTGGTGGTAACGGGCGTATTTGGTATGGCGATTGGCGATGTGCTGTTTTTACGCTTGTCGATTCGTGAAGGAATGGCAAAAGGCGCGGGCTTTGGCGCCGCGTCTCACGGTGCTGGTACGGCGCGCTCTTACGAATTAGGCCCACAGGAAGGCGTCGTGGCAAGCCTGGTGATGATGCTCTCTGGCGTGGTGATGGTGCTGGTCGCACCGCTCGTCGGCTGGCTAATGTTTTAAATCATTAGTATTGCCGGGGGCGCAAACGCCGCCCGGCATTAAACCCTCTAACGGTTCAAACGACGCACGATGCGCTCGACCTGTTGGCGGAACTCTGCGGCAACCTGAGCCGGTGTGAGCTTGCCCTGATCCAGTTTTTCGCGTGCCGACATGAATTGGTCAACGACCTGTAAATCTTCAATATACGGCGTGGCGACTACCGTGGTCGGCAGCGACTGCGCCTGTCTTAAACCCGCAACAACCGGGTCGTTCGGGTCAATAACCCCTTTCTCAGTCAGCAGCGTTTCCGCCGTTTTACTCAATGGAATACCGCGCTCCAGCCCCAGCGCCTCGATAGACTGTGGATCATTAAGCAGGAAGTTGACCAGCATCGCCGCCTCTTTCGGATGTTTGGTTGACTTCGCCACCGAGAACATCTGCGCCGTTTTAAAGTACACGCCGGACTCCGTCACGCCAGGCTGCATCACGTAATCTCCCAGCTCCAGTTTCGCGGGTGGCGTGAGATTGTTGATGTACATGCGAATCGAAATGTTCCACGTAAACGTTCCGCCCCATTCGCCGTTAATCCACGGCTTCATTTCGTAGTTATTGCCTTTGCCGTAGGACGAGTAGGTTTTGGGTGAGGGCACAATATGATCGTCGCTGAGGCGCTTCACAAAGCTAAAGGCTTCAACCCATTGTTCGTCGCTCCAGGTAAATTTTCCGTCGCTGGCGAACATCGGTTTTTGATGCATCTGCATCATGTAGGCGTTAAGCAGCAGGATCACATCCTGGTCAACCATCACGTACGGATAGTAGTTTTTACCGAGCTTCTCCTGAAAGACTTTGCCGCTGGCAAAAAACTCATCCCAGGCCCGCTTTTTTCCAGGTGACATCGTTGTAGTAAAACACTGGCGCATTGACCGAAATTGGCAGGCCGTTGAGCTTGCCTTTGAGGGTGGTGGAGAGCAAATCTTTGGCCTGATACTGGTTTAAATCCAGCGTGTCTTTCAGTTTGTTCAGGTCGTAATAACCTTCGCCATTTTTGGAAAAAATAATCAACCACGGCCAGTTGGTCTGCATTACATCGGGTTCTGTACCGCTGGCCATTTGGGTGGTCAGTCGCGAAAGATGACCGTCCCAGCCAGTATATTCAGCCTTTACTTTAATATCGGGGTACTTTTTCTCAAAGGCATCCAGCGCCTTCAATGTTGCCTGGTGACGGCTATTTCCGCCCCACCACGACATACGTAATTCAATATTATCCTGGGCCAGTACGGATGTTGATGTAAGGGCTAGTAATGAAAAGAATACTGTTCCTGAAATCGTTTTTTTCATTATCATCTGTTTCACCGTAATCAGATTATTGTGTAAGTTTGCGCAAAATACGTTCTACTTGTTGGCGGAACTCTGCGGCAGCTTGTTCTGGCGTTTGTTTGCCATAATCCATATTTGCCCTGGCAGCGACAAACAGTTCATTGACCTGGTTATCATCCATCAACGGCGTTGCGGTCATGTTGCTGGTTAATGTCTGTGCTTTTTTTAACCCCGCGATGATCGGATCCTGCTCATCAATCATGCCGTTATCCATTAATGTTTTTTCTGCAATTTTGCTGAGCGGAACCCCTCGTTCGAGGCCTAACTGAGTAACGGCGTCTTTATCATTGAGTAGGAAATTAAGTAATATTGCCGCTTCTCGCGGATGCTTTGTGGATTTGGCGATAGAAAACATCTGTCCTACCCTGAAATAAATACCGGCATCTTTTGCCTGAGGTAAAACAGGATATTCACCGGTAATTAATGTTGCCGGTGGCGTAAGGTTGTTAATGTAAACGCGGATGGAAATATTCCACGTATAAACACCGCCCCATTTATTGGCGCGCCAGGGTTTCATCTCATAAACGTCAGTTTTCCCGTATGACGCCAGCGTCCGTGGCCCTGGCAGGACATGATCGTTAGTGAGCCTTTTCAGAAAATGAAACGCCTCTGCCCATTGCGCATCGCTCCACGGCATTGTTTGTGTTTGCACGTCAAACATCGGCAGATTATATTTTTGCATCATATAGCTATTGAGCATCAAGAGTATGTCCTGATCGCCCATGACTAATGGATAATATTCATCGCCGAGTTTTTCTTTAAATAAAATTCCGGCGTTAAAGAGATCGTCCCAGTTTTCAGGATAAGCAATACCGGCCTGTTGCCAGGTGACGGGGTTATAGTAAAATAAAGGTGTATTAATCGATATCGGTAAACCATTGAGCCTGTTGTTGACCGTTACTGAGGCTAAATCATGTGCGGTGAATTGACTCAGGTCGATAATATCTTTTTGTTGGTTTAGATCGTAATAGCCTGTACCTTTCTTCGAAAAAATAGCCAGCCACGGCCAGTTAGTTTGCATCAGATCCGGTTCTGTGCCGCTGGCTATTTGTGTACTGAGTCGTGATTGATGACCTTCCCAGCCGGTATATTCGGCTTTGACCTTTATATTCGGATATTTTT
>JBOFJM010000503.1:0-7795 GCA_051656825.1 Kluyvera sp. | reverse complement strand
CAAACGGTGATGAGCGGGTTAAAACCCCGTACCGGCAATAAGTGAGGTTTCAATCATGATGAACATATGGTGCATACCGGTCATCACCGCAATAGGATAGATAAACCCGATCAGCAAACCACCAATACCCGCAGGCAAGGAGAGGAACTTCTGAATTGCCTGAATCGCATAATATTCAAAGCCGTGTACCGGTGGCCCCAACACCAGCAAAGCGATGATCACCGATAATAAGATCACGACAAATGGCGTGAAGATCAGATCCATCGAGTTCGGCATAATTCTGCGCAGAACAATCTCTAATTTTGCGCCGATAATCCCAGTGATCAACGCTGTCAAAATCGATCCCTGATAACCCACCAGTGGAATAAAACCAAACACGTAGATAGGGCTGGCATGACCATAAGCCACCTCATAGGCGTTAGGCAACGCAGGAGAGACGAGCATCAGACCAATAAGAAAACCGATAATTGGCATACCGCCGAATTTTTTAAATGCAGACCAACAAATAAACGCCGCCAAAAACGCAAACGAGGTATCACATAGTACAGTCGCTAACGTTTTCAGATATAGGGGGATATTTTCAGTATTACTACCAAAATAGGCCAGCACAGTGTCATTGAATAAGACCCCTTTCAGGCCGAGGAAAAGGCCGGTTGCGCCAAGTATGGGGACAATTGGCACAAAAACGTCGGATAAATTACGAATTCCCCGCTGTAGCGGGTTGCCGCTCTGGCGTGTCATCTCGTCTTTGCTCACCTCACTGACATTAAATGCAGCGGCCAACTCACTATAGACTTTATTGACAATTCCGACGCCGAGTATAATTTGATATTGCCCAGAATTAAAAAAAACGCCTTTTACTTCGCTAATATTGCGAATTTTTTCATCATCAATACGTTTTCGGTCTTTGACCTGCAAGCGTAAACGTGTGGCACAGTGCGTTGCTGATATAATATTTTCAACACCAATGACATTGACTATTTCGACAGCTATATTTTTAAACTTGCTCATTTTCACATCCCTTTAATAAGAATGGTCTGGTAAGGTTGCAGACAAGAATTGACGCTATCATAGTTATTAAGCAGCACTTCACCTGTGGGTATCATATAAGGCAGAGGCTGGTCGCTCATATTGGTTATGGAGATAAACCGCTGGCTTCCCGCGCTTCTTACATAAGCAATAATGTCATCGGCTTCCGTTTCCAGTGGCGTGAATGCCCCGTAAATCAGCACGTCCGGGAAAATTTTATTACGCAGTTCAATCATTCGTTGATAGAAGTGGAACACCGAATTTGTCTGTTGCAGCTGATCTTCAGCATTGACGGTAAAGTCGCGGGTGGAAAATTCTAGCCATGGCTGCGCACCGTCATTGAAACCACCATAACTATTGTTCGCCCACGGCATAGGGGTACGCGTGTTATCGCGGGAGCGCTGGTTAACAAACGCCAGAGACTGTTCCGGGGTAAAGCCTTCGGCTATGGCACGGTGATAATTATCAATACTGGATATGTCATTAAATTGTTCAATACTGTCACGGCTGAAGTTGGTCATCCCCAACTCCTGACCTTGATAAATATACGGGGTTCCATGCATAAAGAAATACATTGCCGCCAGCGCTTTCGCCCCTGTCGCATTATGGAAATCAGGATTGCGAATCAACTTTGAGAGCGCGCGAGGTTGATCATGGTTTTCAATAAAGGTAGTGCCCCAGCCGGAGTTAATAAATGCCTTCTGGCTGGCAAACAACGTTTCTTTAAACTCTTTCACCGTCCAGTGACGGCGGCGGAACCATTCGGAACCGCTTTCCACATCTATATCAGCGGCGTGAAAATCAAAAATCATATCGAAGTAACCATCAGGGCCGATAAAACGATCGTACTCCGCCAAAGAAACGCCGGGCGCTTCCCCCACCGTGACACAGGCAAAACGGTGGAAAGTCCGCGCTTTTAACTCATTGAGGAAAACCTCAATCCCCGGACGATTACGCGATTTCTTTTTGATGGAAACCAGACCATCAACTCCGTCGGTAGGCAGGGAACCATAATCCTGATCCTTTTTAATAAAGGTAATCGCATCCACCCTAAATCCCGCAATACCTTTTTCCAGCCACCAATTGATCATGGTGTAGATCTCTTCACGCAACGCCGGGTTTTCCCAATTCAGATCCGGCTGTTTGCGATGGAAGGTATGCAGATAGTATTTGTCTTCACCAGGTACTTTTTCCCACGCGCTACCACCGAAAATCGATCGCCAGTTATTCGGTGCTGCGCCAGCAATGCCAGATTTGAAAATATAGTAATCGCGATAGGGAGAAAGCGGCTGTGCCAGCGCATCCTGAAACCACGGATGCTCATCACTGGTATGGTTCACCACCAGGTCGATCATTATCTGAATACCGTGCGCACGGGCTTGTACGATCAGATCGTCGACATCCTGCATCGAACCAAAATCCGGGTTCACCGCATAATAATCGGCAATATCATAGCCATTATCCGCCATCGGCGATTGATAAAAAGGCGACACCCAGATCATGGTGATACCGAGTTTTTGCAAATAGGGCAGCTTAGCGATGATGCCTTTAATGTCGCCAATGCCGTCGTTATTGCTGTCGTAAAAGCTCTTCGGATAGACCTGATAGATTACTGCTTCTTTCCACCATACCTGGTGAATGGATGGCTCTGACATAATTCCCATCTCTGGATGTGAAATCGATACCATATTGTTTGAAAAAAAATTCAGGCTGACTGGCGGATCACCAGTTCAGGTTTCAGCAGCGCGGCATCGTACTGATACTTCTGGCCATGAATTAACGCCAACAAGTACTCCGCAGACACCTTGCCCAACGCAGCAATCGGCTGGCTAACCGTGGTTAACGGGATATTGAGCATTTCGGCGACGGGCAGATTATCAAAGCCGACGACCGCAATATTTTCCGGCACTCGTAGACCGTTCGCCGTCAACGTGGAGATAATCCCGCAGGCAACTTCGTCACTCCCCGCAAAGATGGCATCAGGACGCTGGGGCATTTGCAGTATTTCTCTGGCTATCGACTGACCATCCTGGTAGGTATGTTGATGGCGGAAAAGCCACTCTTCGTTAACGGTCAAACCCGCTTCTTTCATCGCTGTCAAAAAACCGCTATTTCTGCGGCTACCGTGGCCTTTTTGCTGAAAGCCACCGCCGGTAGAGTACGCAATATGGCGATAACCTTTTGCGATCAAATAGTGGATCGCATGATAAGTCGCACTCCTGTCATCCACCCGAACAGCGGGCAACATTGAGTTTTCACTGCCAGCGTTACACAAAAGGATTGGCCCATATTTTTGATATTCTTCAATTACCTGGGGTTCACTTTCCACGGCACAGAGGATCAGACCGTCGATTATTTTTTTCTTTAATAAATCGAGGCAGTTTTTTTCTTCGCCGGGGCTATTGTGGTTCTGGACGATCAGCACCGAGTAGCCATTTTTACGCGCGGTACTTTCAAGCGCATCAACTAAGCTGGCGAAAAAGGGGTTGGTGATCCGCGAAATCAGCACGCCAATACGTTGGCTTTTGACGCCACGCATTTGCTGCGCTGCCGTGCTGGGTTCATAATCCAGCGCCTTCATGGCTGACAGAATTTTTTCTCTTTTATCATCAGAGATATAGGGATGATTATTAAGAAATCGTGAGACGGTGGTGACTGATAAACCCGCTTTTTCAGCGACATCTTTGATAGTAGCCATAGTAAATTATGAAATCGATATCAGAATGCTCACGAAAATAAGGGATAACGAAGGCGTAAAGCAATACAATTTATTGAAAACATGATTAGCCTCACAAAATGTTTAGCGACAAATTTTTTATATCTCATTTAACAAAAATGATCCCGCCCGAAACCCTTTCTATTTTCGTTCTTTGACTATTCCTCGGGTCTAAAAATTATGTTTTAATTTGCTAAACCGGTTTAACAAAGTTTAGCCATAAAGGATTAACCATGAACAGAAAAGTATGGGTTATCGGCGATGCAGTCGTTGATTTGCTGCCGGAAAGCGAAGGATGTTTGCGAAAATGCCCCGGTGGCGCGCCCGCAAATGTGGCTGTAGGTATCGCTCGACTCGGTGGTAATAGCGGTTTTATCGGCCGTGTTGGCGATGACCCTTTTGGTCATTTCATGCACAGCACACTGAGGCAGGAAAATGTAGATATTGCGCATATGTCTTTTGATAGCGAACAGCGCACCTCTACCGTGGTGGTTGATCTTAATGAGCAGGGTGAACGAACTTTTACTTTTATGGTGCGCCCCAGCGCCGATTTGTTTTTACAGCAAAGCGATCTCCCGACATTTTCCGCTGAACAATGGCTCCATATTTGCTCTATTGCACTGAGTGCGGAACCCAGTCGAAGCACCACGTTCGCCGCGATGGATAAGATAAAAAGTGCGGGGGGATACCTCAGTTTCGATCCCAATATTCGAACCGATCTATGGTCAGATCAGCAGCAACTACGTGAGAATATTGAACGTGCGCTAACTCTGGCGAATGTGGTTAAGCTGTCGGAGGAAGAACTGTTTTTTATTAGCGGCCACGACGTATTGCTTGAAGGGATTACCCAACTAGTGCAACGTTTCCAACTGGAACTCTTGCTGGTTACAAGGGGAAAAGAGGGGGTATCCGTTGCCTTCCGTGGGCAAATTATTGATTACCCTTCTCGTCCGACAATCAGTATTGATACGACGGGTGCTGGCGATGCCTTTGTCGCCGGTCTGCTTTTCAGTCTTGCAACTCATGGGATGCCGGATAATTTACAAACACTGGAACAAGATATCAGGCTGGCACAAACCTGCGGCGCACTGGCAACAACCGCTAAAGGCGCAATGACCGCCCTTCCCCGCATGGATGAGCTATTGGCTCGTTTTCGCCTTGAAGACACCGATAACAACGCGTATGCAGGATCGGTTCAAAACATGATGGTAGATTAACAGGTCACATTCCCGACATTTTCAATTTAAATTAAACCGGTTTAGCCGATTTCATTTCATGCAGCAGAAAATATCTCTGCTGCAAAAATAAAAATGGGTACGAAATAATGTCACTATCATCACATTTGCCCGCTATTTTACACGCGATTACACAAAATCGCCCACGCGCGCTGGCCGATAATCATTATCCTCAGTGGCATCATGCTCCCGTTACCGGGCTAATGAATGATCCCAACGGATTTATTCAGTTTGCCGGACAGTACCACCTATTTTATCAGTGGAACCCGCTCGCCTGCGATCATACCTTCAAGTGTTGGGGACACTGGACTTCCTTCGACCTCGTGCATTGGCGACATGAGCCTATCGCCCTTTTACCTGACGAAGAGTATGACCGCAATGGCTGCTACTCCGGTAGCGCCGTTGAACAGGACGGGATGCTGAGACTTTGCTACACCGGTAACGTGAAATTTGCTGACGGTAGCCGTACCGCCTGGCAGTGTATGGCGACACAGAATGCCGACGGTACTTTTAGCAAACAAGGCCCCGTGTTGCCCCTCCCTGAGGGATATACCGGGCATGTTCGCGATCCAAAAGTCTGGCAGCACAACGACCGCTGGTACATGGTGCTGGGCGCTCAGGATTTACAGCATCGCGGTAAAGTGCTGCTGTTTAGCTCCACCGATTTGCAGCAATGGCATAGCCATGGCGAAATTGCTGGCTACGGCCACAGTGGCCTGGAAGAGAGCGGCTATATGTGGGAGTGTCCCGATCTGTTCCCGCTCGGTGAGGAACATATACTGATTTGTTGCCCACAGGGTTTGCCTCGTGAAGCGCGTCGCTTCCTCAATACCTACCCTGTCGTGTGGATGCGCGGTCACTTTGACTATGTCCACGCCACATTTGATTATGGCCCACTGCATGAAGTCGACAGCGGCTTCGAATTCTATGCGCCACAAACCATGATGTCAGAGGATGGACGCCGCTTACTGGTAGGTTGGATGGGCGTTCCTGACGGAGAAGAGATGAGCCAGCCAACGTGCGAGCAAGGTTGGATCCATCAGATGACCTGTTTACGTGAACTGAGCTGGCACAACGGCACGCTGTATCAACGCCCGCTGCGAGAATTAACCACCTTACGCGGCGAAATGCATCAGTGGCAGGGAAACACGCTGTCACTACAGCCAGCAGAATTATCGTTTGAGATTGCCTCGGGTAGCGAAATGGCGCTCGACTTCGCCGGCGTATTGACCCTCACCGTTAACAGCGACGGGCTTCAACTTGCGCGCCCAAGCCTCCAGTCTGCTGAAATGCACCATCGTTACTGGAGAGGTACGGTGCGCAGTTTGCAGATCCTGATTGACCGTTCCAGCGTAGAGATTTTCATCAACGATGGTGAAGGTGTGATGAGCAGCCGCTTCTTCCCCAGCTATCCCGGACAACTCACTTTCAGTGGCTCGATGCCCGTGGCATTCCGTTACTGGTTACTACGGTCATGCATGATAGAATACGCGCCTTAAATTACAGTTTCTTTTGCGATGATGAAAACCAAACGCGTTACGATACAAGATATTGCCAACATGGCTGGAGTCTCAAAAGCGACCGCTAGCCTGGTACTCAATGGTCGAGGTAAAGAGCTACGCGTTGCGCAAGAGACGCGTAAACGCGTGCTGGCTATCGCTCGCGAACAACATTATCAACCGAGCATTCACGCCCGCTCGTTACGCGATAATCGCAGCCATACCATTGGTCTTATCGTGCCGGAAATCACTAATTATGGGTTTGCCGTTTTCTCACACGAGCTGGAGATGCTGTGCCGTGAGGCTGGCGTCCAATTAATTATTGCCTGCACTGATGAAAACCCCGCCCAGGAGAGCATCGCAGTTAACAATATGGTTGCCCGCCAGGTTGATGGTTTGATTGTCGCATCCTGTCTGTATAGCGATGCCGACTACCTAAAACTGAGCGAGCAGTTACCCATCGTGTTGTTTGACCGCCGTCCAGGCGGAAGCACCTTACCCCTGGTGATGACCGATTCCATCGCCCCAACGACAGAACTGATATCGCGCATTGCACCGCTGCATAAAGATGAATTCTGGTTTCTCGGTGGTCAGCCCCGGTTATCGCCCACCCAGGACCGGTTGGCCGGGTTCACTGAGGGGTTGATGAAGGCAGGTGTTGCTCTGCAACCCGAATGGGTGAGTCATGGTAACTACCATCCAAGCTCTGGCTATGAGATGTTTGCGGCGCTCTGCGCGCGCCTCGGACGGCCGCCGAAAGCGGTGTTCACCGCAGCCTGTGGGTTACTGGAGGGGGTGCTGCGCTATATGAGTCAGCATCATTTGTTGGCTTCCGATATCCATCTGGCCAGTTTCGACGATCATTATTTGTATGATTCTCTCTCCCTGCGCGTTGATACTATCCGGCAGGACAATCGCCAGTTAGCCTGGCACTGCTATGATCTCGTAAGCCATCTCATTGATGGAAAAACACCGCAGACACTACAGCGTTTTCTACCTGCAACTTTACAGATTCGTTATCAGTAATCCCGCCAGGCCTTCAGCGTCATCCAAAAAAAAACGACCCTAAGAAAGGGTCGTTCGTCGCTCATAAACCCGGTATTCCGTTCACTTAACCTATATTAAGTGAACGGGCTTAACCGTTAAGCCGCTTTTTCAGCGCAGAAGTATTACTTCTTCTTCGCTTTCGGATTCGGCAGGTCAGTAATGCTACCTTCGTACACTTCTGCGGCCAGGCCAACAGATTCGTGCAGGGTCGGGTGAGCATGGATGGTCAGCGCGATATCTTCGGCATCACAACCCATTTCGATAGCCAG
>JBOFJM010000502.1:0-1932 GCA_051656825.1 Kluyvera sp. | reverse complement strand
GGTGATGTTAACGCCGTCACAATCAAGGTCGATTTCCATGCTTTGCCCGCTTCGGCGATGCTCAATCACTCGGTCTGCCAGCGCAGCCATCTCCTGGCGTTGAACCTCCCAGGCAATTTCACCAAACGGGCCATACGGCAACTCACCTGCCGCGCGATAACGACGGAACATCGGCTCATCGTCCTGCTGTTCAATCAGTGTGTTAAGCAACTGCTGATTAAGCTGATAACGGGTCAGCCCTTCTAAGGTGAACGGTTCGGTATCAGGAATGTCGCTCTCTTCCATGCGGAAATTCACCTGAAGACGCATCTGGAAAAAGGCGCGCACCGGATGCTGCCAGAAGCGTTGCAACTGCTCCAGCGCCAGTGTGGTAAGTGGTAAAGGCTCCAGTGGCTGGATAAACTCGGAATGCGCTTGCCCCTGCTGGCTAGCTGCCGCCAGCCACTCCTGTGCATAGCTTTGCCGTTCACCTGGCTTAAAGTTATCGGCGTCGAACGGCATACGCGTATGTAAATGCATAATGTGTTCTTTGACTCGCCGTTCGCTTTCGTCGCAGTTAAGCGCTTCATCCCCTTCCAGACAGTGGCTTTGGCCGATGTAATCCAGCAGCTCTTGCACCAGCACCGAGGGATAACGCTCGCTGTTGTCTTGAATAGAACGGCCGATATAGCTGATATAAAGTGATTTTTCAGCCGACATCAGCGCTTCGAGGAACAGGTAGCGGTCATCGTCACGGCGGCTACGGTCACCGCGCAGTGGTTTTTGACTCATCAGGTCAAAGCCCAGCGGCGCTAACGCCCGTGGGTAAACGCCATCGTTCATGCCCAACAGACAAACCACCTTGAACGGAATAGAACGCATCGGCATTAGGGTACAAATATTGATTGGCCCCGCGAGGAAGCGCTGACTGATACGCTCCTGATCCAGGCGCTGCGCCAGTTCATCACGCAGCAACGAGAGCGGTACTTCACCGGCATACTGCGACTGCACACCCTGAGCGATAATCGCCTGCCATTGCTGTTCAATCAGCGCCAACGCCGCTTCAGTGTCAGTATCCGGCAGGAAGAAGTCGTTGAGCATGTCGCGGCAAACCGGTAGCCATTCCGCCAGCGTTCGCGGCTGCGTCAGCACCTGACGCCAGCGGCTAAGCTGCATTAACAGCGAAGCCAAATGCCCAACCAGCTCGGCGATTAAACCGCTGGATTCATCATACGGTAGCACCTCTTGCCACTCGCCCTGGCTGCTTTCCATCGCATAGCCCAGCAGCATTCGCGTGAGGCCAAAACGCCAGGTATGCTGGCCGGTCGCCGGAAGATCCAGTTCGCGAACGTTATCGTCGTCCATCCCCCAGCGAACACCAGATTCATTCACCCACTGGCGAAGGTGCAGCAAACCCGCTTCATCAATATTAAAGCGCGCCGCCAGTACCGGAACATCTAATAGCGCCAGCACGTCCTCACTGGTAAAGCGGCTGTCCGGCAGCGACAACAGGGTGATAAACGCCTGCATCGCTGGATGCGCCTGACGAGCCCGACGGTCAGAAATAGCGTACGGCAGATAACGTTCACCGGTCGCACTGCCGAACACCGCCTGGATAAACGGGCTGTAGCTGTCGATATCCGCCACCATCACGATAATGTCGCGCGGCGTTAGCGTTGGGTCGGCTTCCAGCATCGCCAGCAGACGGTCGTGCAGTATTTCGACTTCACGCTGCGGGCTGTGGCATACATGCACCGTCAGGCTGCGGTCGTCCCGCGCCAGCGGGCGTTTGTCGCCACTATGGGCAAACTCCTGCGCCGTGCGGCCCGCCACGGCGGTATTTTTTAGCTCCAGCACGTCGTATTGAAGATTGTGCAGCAGGTTATCCGGCTCAATATCCACAAACGCATCCAGCTCCTGGTAGCGTTCCAGCCCAGCTAATAGGTAGATGTA
>JBOFJM010000501.1:0-11417 GCA_051656825.1 Kluyvera sp. | reverse complement strand
CATCGCCCAGCGGATACGCAAAAGTTGTGCGCAACTCAGCGGCCTGACGGGAGAGCTGAATATCAGCGAAGCGTTTATAGGAATCCGCCATTTTCGTCTCGGCCTTGGCGTCGAGGAACGCCAGCCAGGCGCGGGTAACCAGCCATTCGGTGAAGTCTAACTTCACTTGCGCGGTCGTCAGGTTGAACACCGCATCATGTGCCGACATATCGCTGTTCATCAGTGCGTCGAGCTGGGTCAGGCCGTCGCGCAGACCCGCGCTAGCCTTGCGCGGAACAATACCACCGAACAGCGTCAGAATATGGCGCACCAGCCCCAGGGCGTTAATCACCTCCACTTTGGCCTTTTTATTGCCACGCAGCCACAGCTCCTCATGGTACTGCCAGTGAGCCAGCGCGTTTTCCAGCGCCGCTTCCATAGCCTGACCAATCGTCGATTTCGGCGGCAGCGTTAAAATTGTCAGCGGTTTGATTTCACGTGGGAGGTTGCCCTGTGCCAAATGATAGCCGCGCGCCGCTTTACTCAGGCTGCCCTGACGCAGCACACCGGTTTGCGCCAGTTGGCGAGCCAGCGCCAGCACGTCGGCCGTGTCGCCGCTCAGCAGCTCAAGCTCCAGTTCGCAAATGGCTTCCTGGTGCTCGCCTGCTTTAATCTCGCCCTGATCCAACGCGATCTCAATCTGGCTTTTACCCTGACTCACAACCCATTTTTCGCGATAAAAATCGGTGCTGAACAGCGGGTTAACCTGCTCCGCCAGCCCTTCTGGCATTGCGCCGTTCGGCCAAACTTCGGCAGGCAGTTGGTCGAGCGCCAATTCCGCCGTGCTGATATCAATGTTGTATTCAGGACGCTGATGTAATCCACCGACGGTACGGCCAGCAATTTTCAGGGTCATTTCATAACGACCATCATTACCGCGAATACGCAGCCCCATATCATGACGACGCAGCCAATTGTCGGCAGTTTCGTAGTAGATATTCAGCAATTTTTCCGCAGGGGTATGCTCTGCATTCAGGGTATTGAGGTGGTTGCGTAGCGTTTCAACGCCAGCGCCATCGACGATAAATTTTAATTCGATTTCTTGAGCCATGACTAAATTCTTATGGTTTCGTTGCCCGGAAATACCTTTGTTGCGAACTAAAAGGTATTCTTTTTGTCAGTAGATAGTATTTTGCGACAAATTGCCATGCAATGCGCAATTTGTCCGGCAGACAGCTGATGTCTATTTTTCCTCCTGGAGGATTCTGATTGCCGCAGAATGCTTTGCGTCGTCAGACTGTTGCCACTACTATCGTCCCACTTTTATGACAAAAACGATGATCTGATGCCAAAATTACGCTTAATTGCCATTACTTTACTGACACTTACCGCTTCGACCTTCGCTCACGCCGATGAAAAGCGTTATGTCTCTGATGAATTGAATACATGGGTACGTAGCGGCCCGAGTGATAATTACCGTCTGGCAGGTACCATGAATGCTGGTGAAGAAGTCACTCTGTTGCAGACCAACGAAAGTACCCAATATGGTCAAGTGCGCGACAAAAATGGCCGTACTGCGTGGATCCCGCTGAAAGAGTTGACCGCGACGCCTAGCCTGCGCACTCGTGTTCCGGCGCTGGAAAACCAAGTCAAAACGCTGACCGACAAGCTGAACAATATCGACACCACCTGGAACCAGCGTACCGCAGAAATGCAGAAAAAGGTCGCTGAGAGCGATAGCGTGATTAATGGTTTAAAAAGTGAAAACCAGAAGCTTAAAAACGAGCTGATTATCGCGCAGAAGAAAGTTAACGCCGCTAACCTGCAACTGGATGACAAGCAGCGCACCATCATTATGCAGTGGTTTATGTATGGCGGTGGCGTGTTGGGTATCGGCCTGATTCTTGGTCTGGTCCTGCCGCACATCATCCCAAGCCGTAAGCGTAAAGACCGCTGGATGAACTAAGCCTTCTCGCGTTGTCTGCACTTCTTTCGTATCATTTATCTAAACAGTGATGGGGAGAAGTGTGGCGTGAAGAGTTATTTGGTCGGTGGGGCTGTTCGGGACGGGTTATTAGGCTTACCGGTCAAAGATAAAGATTGGGTGGTTGTCGGTGCGACGCCGCAGCAAATGCTCGACGCGGGCTACCAGCAGGTAGGCCGCGATTTTCCCGTGTTTCTACATCCAGACAGCCACGAAGAGTACGCCCTTGCGCGCACTGAGCGTAAATCCGGCTCCGGTTATACCGGTTTCACCTGTTACGCCGCGCCGGACGTCACACTCGAGCAAGACTTACTGCGACGGGACTTAACCGTCAACGCCCTGGCACAAGATGCCGACGGTACGATTATCGACCCGTACGGTGGCCGTGCCGACCTCCAGCAGCGCATTTTGCGCCATGTCTCCCCGGCTTTTGGTGAAGATCCGTTACGCGTTCTGCGCGTCGCGCGTTTCGCTGCCCGCTACGCTCACCTGAGCTTCCGTATTGCTGATGAAACGATGGCACTCATGCGCGAAATGACCGAGGCGGGCGAGTTGGCGCACCTGACGCCAGAGCGCGTATGGAAAGAGACTGAAAACGCGTTATCGACCCGTAACCCACAGGTTTTCTTCCAGACGCTACGCGACTGCGGTGCATTAAGCGTGTTATTCCCGGAAATTGACACGCTGTACGGCGTACCGGCTCCGGCGAAATGGCACCCTGAAATTGATACCGGCGTGCATACACTGATGACGTTGAGTATGGCGGCGATGCTCAGCCCGGCTATCGATATCCGTTTTGCCACACTGTGCCATGATTTAGGCAAAGGTCTGACGCCGAAAGAGTTTTGGCCTCACCATCACGGACACGGCCCGGCGGGTGTAAAGCTGGTTGAGCAACTGTGCCAACGGTTGAAAGTCCCGAATGAAATCCGCGAGCTGGCGAAACTGGTCGCCGAGTTTCACGATTTGATCCACACCTTGCCGATTCTCCAGCCCAAAACCATCATCAAGCTGTTCGACTCCATCGACGCCTGGCGTAAACCACAGCGCGTTGAGCAAATTGCGCTAACCAGCGAAGCGGACGTTCGGGGACGTACCCATTTTGAAGCCTGCGATTATCCGCAGGGGCGTTTGCTGCGCGAAGCCTGGGAGGCAGCCAAAACGGTGACGAACAAAGAAGTGATCGACGCCGGATTTAGCGGGCCGCAGATTCGTGAGGAGCTGACACGCCGCCGTATTGCAGCGGTCACGAAGTGGAAGGAAAAACGTTGCCCTCAGCCGAAAGACTGAGGGCAGGACATCAGAAGAACACCACGTAAACCGCAGCCGCCACAATAAAGCGGTAGATAGCGAACGGGATGAATGAAATCTGTTTAATCAGTTGCAGGAAGGTTTTGATAGCAACCAACGCCACCAGGAAGGCCATCACAAACCCAACGGCAAACATTGGAATGTCCGCTACGCTCAGGAAATGCCAGCTCTTATAGAGATCCAGCACGGTCGCTCCCATCATCATCGGCACGGCCAGCAGGAAGGAAAACTCCGATGCCGCATAACGACTTACGCCCATCAGCATACCGCCAGAAATCGTCGCACCGGAGCGAGAAAAACCCGGCCACAGCGCCAGGCACTGGAAGCAGCCGATAATAAACGCCTGACGATAGGTCATATCATCAACGCCCACCGCGCGCGGCGTTTTCGGCTTAAAACACTCTGCCGCAATCAGCAACAGACCGCCGACCACCAGGGCATACATTACGTTGACTGGGGTAAATAATGATTTAATCGCGTCGTGGAAAACCAGCCCCAGCACCACTGCCGGAATCATCCCCAGCAGGATATGAATCAGCGACAGGCGACCGCTGCCTTGCCCTTCATGCACCGGACGGCGCCCAAAGTGGATGCCGATAAGGCCAAACAGGCGACGCCAGAACATCACCACCACCGCCAGAATCGAGCCTAGCTGGATAACCACTTCAAACGTTTTCGCCGTATCGCCTTCAAAACCCAGTAAGTGGCCGACGATTATCATATGACCGGTACTGGATACGGGCAGAAACTCCGTCAATCCCTCGACCACACCCAGAATTGCCGCCACCAGCAGCGAGTGTATATCGTTCATTAAATAAACCCTTAAAAGTAAACAACAAAATAAACCCGGCTCTAAGACCGGTATAAATCATTTTGGTTTAAGTTATATGACCGCTAAATATTTTATTTCGGATTATGGCCACGCTCGATGATTACACCGACGTTAGCGGCCCGTGCTACCGCCCCTGGTTTACAGACCTTGATACGTACCCACGGAGAGTGGAAGCGCGACATCAAGAGGTCGGCAATTTCTTCAGCTACGCGTTCAACTAACGCAAAACGGCTGCCCTCAACGTGCTTCACCACCGCATCGCTGATATCAGCATAGCTCAGGCAATCCGCCACATTGTCACTGGCAGCGGCTTTACGGTTGTCCCAGCCTAATTCGATATCGAACACCAGCTTCTGCTCAATGGTCTGTTCCCAGTCGTAAACACCGATAGTGGTGATTACCGAAAGTTGCTCTATAAATACAATATCCATCACGACCTGCTTGGTTTTAGGCTAAACCGGATACCACTTCCGGCGAATTATGCGTATTATCCACAGATGCAGAGAATACTTCGACATTTTCAAAATGGAACAGCGTTATGAGTGCAATCGAGCCTGGAATGATTCTCCTTGCCTACCTTTGCGGCTCAATCTCCAGCGCCATTCTGGTCTGCCGCATTGCGGGGTTACCTGACCCGCGCAACACTGGCTCTGGAAATCCAGGAGCCACAAATGTGCTACGCATTGGCGGCAAAAGCGCTGCTGTAGCCGTCTTGATCTTCGACATTCTGAAAGGGATGTTGCCCGTTTGGGGCGCTTATGCGCTTGGGCTTACGCCATTCTGGCTGGGGCTGGTCGCCATTGCCGCCTGCCTGGGCCATATCTGGCCGGTTTTCTTTGGTTTTCGCGGCGGCAAAGGGGTTGCCACGGCATTTGGTGCCATTGCACCTATTGGTTTGGATCTTACCGGCGTAATGGCGGGCACCTGGCTGCTGACCATTTTACTCAGCGGCTATTCATCACTGGGAGCTATCGTTAGCGCGCTGGTCGCACCGTTCTATGTGTGGTGGTTCAAACCCCAGTACACATTCCCGGTTTCCATGCTGTCGTGCCTGATTTTGCTGCGCCATCATGACAATATTCAGCGCCTGTGGCGACGTCAGGAAACCAAGATTTGGCTACGGTTTAAGAAGAAGAAAGAAGAGAAATAAGCGGAGTGCCGGATATTGCTAACGCTTATCCGGCTTACGTAAACACAATTTTTTCAGCCGGATAAGGCGTAACCACCATCCGGCTGTTGCCATCACGCAGCAGGCAGTTCCGCCAGCGGCCAACGTGGGCGCACAGTCACTCCCAGGTCAGCATTGACCCCAGATTTAAAGCGCACCATTCCCGCATAGGCAATCATCGCCCCGTTATCGGTGCAGAATTCCGGCCGCGCATAGAACACTTCGCCACGACGTTTCTGCATCATTTCCGCCAGCTTCGCGCGCAAGGTACGGTTTGCGCTCACGCCACCCGCCATCACCAGACGTTTAAAACCGGTTTGATCCAACGCGCGTTTGCATTTGATCATCAATGTATCCACCACGGCATCTTCAAACGCACGGGCGATATCAGCACGAGTCTGATCGTCGTTGCCGTTATTACGAATGGTATTGGCGGCAAAGGTTTTCAGGCCGGAGAAGCTGAAATCAAGCCCCGGACGATCGGTCATCGGGCGTGGGAAAACAAAGCGCCCTTCGGTTCCCTGTGAGGCCAGCTTCGACAGCATCGGCCCGCCGGGATAATCCAGCCCCAGCAGCTTAGCGGTTTTATCAAATGCTTCACCGGCTGCATCGTCGATGGACTCGCCAAGCAACGTGTACTGACCGATTCCGGTCACGCTAATCAACTGGGTATGGCCACCGGAAACCAGCAGCGCCACAAACGGGTACTCTGGCGGGTTATCTTCCAGCATTGGCGCCAGGAGATGCCCTTCCATGTGATGCACCGGGATCGCCGGGACATCCCACGCGAACGCCAGCGAACGGCCAACCGTAGCGCCAACCAGCAGCGCACCGACCAGGCCTGGCCCTGCGGTGTAGGCAACGGCATCAATATCTTTCGCGGTCAGATTCGCCTCTTTTAACGCCGCCTGAATCAGCGGAACCGTTTTACGCACGTGGTCGCGCGATGCCAGTTCAGGCACGACACCGCCGTAGTCAGCGTGTAATTTCACCTGACTATACAGTTGGTTGGCTAACAGACCTTTTTCGTCATCATAAATCGCGATGCCGGTTTCATCGCAGGATGTTTCAATTCCCAGTACACGCATGGCTAGATTTACCTCGTTTCAATACCGCGCAGTGTAGGGTCTCTGACCCGCCTTGTAAAACATTGTTCGCCCCAGCAACCAGCCTCGTGTATACTCCTCACCCTTAAAAAGTCCATTTCAAAAACAGCGTCGGTGCTTTACAAAGCAGCAGTAGTTGCAGTAAAATTCCGCACCATTTTGAAATAAGCTGGCGCTGATGCCAGCAGCAAACCGATTTAATCAAAGGTGAGAGGCACATGCCGGTAATTAAAGTACGTGAAAACGAGCCGTTCGACGTAGCTCTGCGTCGCTTCAAGCGTTCCTGCGAAAAAGCAGGTGTTCTGGCGGAAGTTCGTCGTCGTGAATTCTATGAAAAACCGACTACCGAACGTAAGCGCGCTAAAGCTTCTGCAGTGAAACGTCACGCGAAGAAACTGGCTCGCGAAAACGCACGCCGTACTCGTCTGTACTAATCTGTTGAGAGCACAGGCTCTCAACGGTCAGACCGAGTAGTAGTTGCAAGGCCGTGCTTCCGAAAGGAATGCGCGGCTTGTTTTCGTTTATACGCTGTGAATTCTTCTAAGAGAAAACGCACGTATACAAGTCATCAAAATAAACGGGGCTTATGGCTGGACGAATCCCACGCGTATTTATCAATGACCTGCTGGCTCGCACCGACATCATCGATCTCATCGATGCACGAGTGAAGCTAAAAAAACAGGGCAAAAATTATCATGCGTGCTGTCCGTTCCATAACGAGAAAACCCCCTCTTTTACCGTAAACGGTGAAAAGCAGTTTTATCACTGCTTCGGCTGCGGCGCGCACGGCAATGCCATCGACTTTTTAATGAACTACGACAAGCTCGAGTTCGTTGAAACCGTTGAAGAACTGGCGGCCATGCACAATCTTGAAGTGCCGTACGAAGCCGGAACAGGCCTTAGCCAGATAGAACGCCATCAACGGCAAAATCTCTATCAGCTAATGGAGGGGTTGAATGATTTTTATCAGCAATCCTTCGCTCAACCTATTGCCGAGCCTGCACGCCAGTACCTGGAGCAACGCGGCCTAAGTGCCGAGATTGTCCAGCGTTTTGCTATTGGCTTTGCACCGCCGGGCTGGGATAACGCATTAAAACGTTTCGGCGGAAATGTTGACAACAGAAAGCTGTTGCTCGATGCCGGAATGCTGGTCAATAACGACCAGGGTAGGACCTACGATCGTTTCCGCAATCGCGTGATGTTCCCGATTCGCGACAAACGAGGCCGGGTAATTGGGTTTGGTGGGCGTGTGCTGGGTAATGATACGCCGAAATACCTGAACTCACCGGAAACCGATATTTTCCATAAAGGCCGCCAGTTGTATGGCCTTTATGAAGCCCAGCAGCACAACGCTGAACCACCGCGACTGCTGGTTGTCGAAGGATATATGGATGTCGTCGCCCTGGCGCAATACGGGATTAACTATGCCGTTGCCTCGCTCGGTACATCGACCACGGCAGATCACATCCATATGTTATTCCGAGCGACAAACAACGTTATTTGCTGTTACGACGGCGACCGCGCAGGCCGCGATGCGGCATGGCGAGCGCTGGAAACCGCAATGCCTTACATGACTGATGGTCGTCAGCTACGCTTTATGTTCCTGCCAGACGGTGAAGACCCGGATACGCTGGTACGTAAAGAGGGTAAAGAGGCTTTTGAAGCACGGATGGAGCACGCACAACCGCTCTCCGTCTTCTTATTTAACAGCCTGTTGCCGCAGGTTGACCTGAGTACGCCTGATGGCAGTACCCAGCTCGCCGCACTGGCGCTGCCGCTGATAAGCCAGGTGCCTGGCGATGCGCACCGCATTCAGTTGCGCCAAACGCTGGGCCTGAAGCTGGGTATATTCGACGACGCCGCGCTAGACCGTTTAATGCCAAAACAGGCAGAAAGTGGGGTCGTACGGCCAACTCAACAGCTAAAACGCACGACCATGCGTATACTAATAGGGTTACTGGTACAAAACCCCGATCTTGCGCCGTTGGTTCCACCACTGGCCGGGCTTGATGCGAAAAAAATGCCAGGACTTGGCTTATTTACGGAGCTGGTGAATCGCTGTTTGTCCCAGCCCGGTCTGACCACTGGTCAACTTTTAGAGCAATATCGCGGAACGAATGAAGCTGCAACCCTTGAAAAACTGTCGATGTGGGACGATATAGCAGATAAGGAAATTGCAGAAAAAACCTTCACCGACTCGCTCAACCATATGTTTGATTCGTTGCTTGTCCTGCGACAAGAAGAGTTGATAGCTCGCGATCGCACACACGGTCTAAGCAGCGAAGAACGCCGGGAACTCTGGACGCTGAACCAGGAGCTGGCAAAAAAATGAATTTAACGGCTTAACTGCCGAATATCGATCGGGAAGACCCCGACAGCCGCACCGAGGCGCAGCGGCACGAATATAAGTACGCCCTCGCTTTAAATGTCGGCGGTTCGTTCGCCGACCGACACCAATCAAATGAATTAAGTGTGGATACCGTCTTATGGAGCAAAACCCGCAGTCACAGCTCAAGCTTCTTGTCCAACGTGGTAAAGAGCAAGGCTATCTGACCTATGCCGAGGTCAATGACCATCTGCCGGAAGATATCGTCGATTCCGATCAAATCGAAGACATCATCCAAATGATCAACGACATGGGCATTCAGGTGATGGAAGAAGCGCCGGATGCCGATGATCTGTTGCTGGCTGAAACCTCCAACAACACTGATGAAGACGCAGAAGAAGCGGCTGCACAGGTTCTGTCCAGCGTGGAATCTGAAATCGGGCGTACAACCGACCCGGTGCGCATGTACATGCGCGAAATGGGTACTGTAGAACTGCTGACCCGCGAAGGCGAAATCGACATCGCCAAGCGTATTGAAGACGGGATTAACCAGGTACAGTGCTCCGTTGCTGAATACCCGGAAGCCATTACCTATCTGCTGGAACAGTACGACCGCGTCGAAGCGGAAGAAGCTCGTCTGTCCGACTTGATCACTGGTTTTGTCGATCCAAACGCCGAAGAAGACATGGCTCCAACCGCGACACACGTCGGTTCTGAGCTGTCTCAGGAAGAGTTGGACGATGACGACGATGATGAAGACGAAGACAGCGACGACAGCAGCGACGACGACAACAGCATCGACCCAGAACTGGCGCGCGAGAAATTCGCTGAGCTGCGTACGCAGTATGAAGTGACCCGCGACACCATCAAAGCCAAAGGTCGTAGCCACGCTGCCGCTCAGGAAGAGATCCTAAAACTGTCTGAAGTCTTCAAACAGTTCCGTCTGGTGCCGAAACAGTTCGACTACCTGGTTAGCAGTATGCGTACCATGATGGATCGCGTGCGTACCCAGGAACGTCTCATCATGAAGATGTGCGTTGAACAGTGCAAAATGCCGAAGAAGAACTTCATCACGCTGTTCACCGGCAACGAAACCAGCGAAACCTGGTTCAACGCGGCTATCGCGATGAACAAGCCGTGGTCTGAAAAGCTCCACGACGTGAAAGAAGATGTTCAGCGCAGCCTGCAAAAACTGCAACAGATTGAAGAAGAAACCGGCCTGACCATCGAGCAGGTTAAAGATATCAACCGTCGTATGTCCATCGGTGAAGCGAAAGCCCGCCGTGCGAAAAAAGAGATGGTTGAAGCAAACTTACGTCTGGTTATTTCTATCGCTAAGAAATACACCAACCGTGGTCTGCAATTCCTTGACCTGATCCAGGAAGGTAACATCGGCCTGATGAAGGCGGTTGATAAGTTTGAATACCGTCGTGGTTATAAGTTCTCGACTTACGCCACCTGGTGGATCCGTCAGGCAATCACCCGCTCTATCGCAGATCAGGCGCGCACCATCCGTATTCCGGTGCATATGATTGAGACTATCAACAAGCTCAACCGTATCTCCCGCCAGATGCTGCAAGAGATGGGCCGTGAGCCGACGCCGGAAGAACTGGCTGAGCGTATGCTGATGCCGGAAGATAAAATCCGTAAGGTGCTGAAAATCGCCAAAGAGCCAATCTCTATGGAAACGCCTATCGGCGACGATGAAGATTCGCATCTGGGTGATTTCATCGAGGATACCACCCTCGAGCTGCCGCTGGACTCTGCAACCACCGAGAGCCTGCGTGCGGCAACGCACGACGTGCTGGCTGGCCTGACCGCCCGTGAAGCAAAAGTTCTGCGTATGCGTTTCGGTATCGATATGAACACCGACCACACGCTGGAAGAAGTGGGTAAACAGTTCGACGTTACCCGTGAACGTATTCGTCAGATTGAAGCGAAGGCACTGCGTAAACTGCGCCACCCAAGCCGCTCTGAAGTACTGCGTAGCTTCCTGGACGATTAGTCGCCCCGGCAAACGTAAAAAAGCTCCCATCGGGAGCTTTTTTTATGCCTGCGATTTATCTCTTCAAATCAAACGCTAAATCCTACAGCCCGCGCGCTTTCAGCGCCTCATCCACTTCCCGGTAGGCCTCGACCAGCTTATCGGTGGTAATGCGGCTTAGCCCGCTTGGGTTGGGCAACACCCACACTTCAGTGTCGCCAATCATAAACGTCTGCTTTCCCCACACCGCGCCACGTTGCCCCAGACCACGCTCATAAGCCTGCTTTCCTAAGACGGCCAGAACCTTCGGTTTGTAGCGTTCAACCTTTTCAATCAGCGCCAGGCCGCCGCTACGCAGCTCCTGCACGCTAACCTCGCTGGCCTGCACCGTCGGGCGCTCAACCAGCTTGGTCACGCCACAGTGAAAATCGAGCATCTGCTCTGCGTCTTCTGGTTTCAGTTGATGGTCGGTAAACCCGGCGAGGTGCAGCACTTTCCAGAATCGATTTGCCGGATGGGCAAAGGGATAGCCCAGAGATGAAGATGACAGCCCGGGGTTAATACCGCAGAACAACACCCTCAGCCCCGTATCAATAATATCCTTAACCATAATATCCTCGGCCTATACATCGTCTGACGATTATAACGAATTGAAAATACATTGTTTATAAAAACAGCATGTGCGCGCTAATTGCTGGATTGCCGTCGCTTGTTACTTTATAATCCT
>JBOFJM010000500.1:0-2863 GCA_051656825.1 Kluyvera sp. | reverse complement strand
GACCACAGTCTGCTGTTTCAGCATTTACAGACGCTAAAGCGCGGCAACCCAATTGAACTGCCTGTCTACAGCTACGTTGAACACACCCGTATGCAGGAAACGGTTCGCATTGAACCGAAAAAAGTAATTATCCTTGAAGGGAGCCTGCTGCTGACGGACGCACGTCTGCGTGAAGAAATGAACTTCTCTATTTTCGTCGATACGCCGCTGGATATCTGCCTGATGCGCCGCATCAAGCGTGACGTTAACGAACGCGGTCGCTCGATGGACTTGGTGATGGCGCAGTATCAAAAAACGGTACGTCCGATGTTCCTCCAGTTTATTGAGCCTTCCAAGCAGTACGCTGATATCATCGTCCCGCGCGGCGGTAAAAACCGCATCGCTATTGACATTCTGAAGGCCAAAATTAGCCAGTTTTTTGAATAACTCACGTGAATTGTGTAACGTGCATTAATTGCCCTTGTTCCGCGAGGAGCAGGGCATGTGTACACAAAATCCCGCTTGCAGGATGACCCTGAGTACCAAAGGAGAATGATATGCGCTTGTGTGACCGAGATATAGAAGCCTGGCTGGATGAAGGCCGACTGTCGATTAACCCACGCCCGCCTATTGAGCGGATCAACGGGGCGACGGTTGATGTGCGTTTAGGCAACAAGTTTCGGACGTTTAGCGGTCATACGGCGGCCTATATTGATTTAAGCGGGCCGAAGGCGGAAGTCAGCGCGGCGCTGGATCGCGTCATGAGCGAAGAAATTGTGCTGGCGGAAGGCGATGCTTTCTACCTGCATCCGGGCGAACTGGCACTGGCGGTGACGCTGGAGTCGGTGACGCTTCCGGCGGATTTAGTCGGCTGGCTTGATGGTCGCTCCTCGCTGGCGCGTCTGGGCCTGATGGTGCACGTCACCGCGCACCGTATCGATCCAGGCTGGTCTGGCTGCATCGTGCTTGAATTTTACAACTCCGGCAAACTGCCGCTGGCGCTGCGCCCTGGCATGTTGATTGGCGCATTGAGCTTTGAACCGCTGTCTGGCCCGGCCGACCGCCCGTATAACCGTCGTGAAGACGCAAAATACCGTGATCAACAGGGTGCGGTTGCCAGTCGTATTGATAAAGACTGACCCATCGCAAACCTGATGAGGGTGCCATGAGACGAATATTGACGACGCTGATGATCCTGCTGGTGGTGCTGGTGGCGGGTCTATCATCATTGGTGCTGCTGGTGAATCCTAACGATTTCCGCAGTTATATGGTGAAACAGGTTGAAGAACGTAGCGGATACCAACTCCAGCTAGATGGTTCTCTGCGTTGGCATGTGTGGCCACGGCTGAGCATTTTGGCGGGCCGGATGACCTTAACCGCGCCGGGAGCCAGCGCGCCGCTGGTTCGCTCTGACAATATGCGTCTTGACGTGGCGCTATTGCCGCTGCTTTCGCATCAGTTGCAGGTTAAACAGGTGATGCTCAAAGGCGCGGTCATTCAACTGACGC
This sequence comes from Kluyvera sp., assembly GCA_051656825.1. Classification (GTDB taxonomy): domain Bacteria; phylum Pseudomonadota; class Gammaproteobacteria; order Enterobacterales; family Enterobacteriaceae; genus Kluyvera. Next base: position 1,376 of record JBOFJM010000500.1, on the reverse strand, counting down.
CGGAAACCGAAGCGATTCGGGCGAAAAACGCGCCGGTTGCGCCGAAGGGCACATCGTTACCGCAAGAGCCTGGCGGCAGCGGCTGGTCGTTCGATGTGGCTGCGCTACAGGTCGTTGACAGCGTGCTGGTTTTCCAGCATGAAGACGACGAACAGATGACGGTGCGCGATATTCATCTCCAGATGGAGCAAGATGAGCGCCATCTGGCAAGCGTTGATTTCTCCGGCCGCATGAATCGCGACCAACGCGATTTAAACCTCAGCTTCTCAGCTCAGGTTCAGGCGGGGGATTACCCGCATCGCCTGGTGGCTGAGCTGTCGCAAATTAACTGGCAGTTGCAGGGGGCCGATCTCCCGTCGCAAGGTATTAGCGGCAGCGGGAGCCTCAATGCGAGCTGGCAGGAAGACAGCAAAAAACTCAGCTTTAGCGCGCTCAACATGACCGCCAACGACAGCACCATTGCCGGTGAAGGTAGCGTGATACTGGATGAAGTTCCGGTTTGGGCGCTAAAACTCCATTCCGATAAACTCAACCTCGACAACCTGCTGACTCGCACGGATATCTCGTTTAGCGGTGGTGCGCTGAAAGCGCAATCTACGGCAAAACAGCCGCGTCCGGTGATTGCCAACGGCGTTAACGAAGTGCCTTACAGCGGGTTGATGAGCTTTGATGGCTCGCTGTTGATGACGGCGAAATCTGTCCAGTGGCGCGGAATGCCGTTCACCGACGTCGCCATAGACGCCGATAACCAGCGCGGGCTGCTGCGTATTTCTCAGTTGCAAGGTTCACTCGATGGCGGGCAGCTTTCTCTGCCGGGGACGCTGGATGCGCGTAGCGGCACGCCGCAGGCGGCCTTCCAGCCGAAGCTCGACAATATTCAGATAGCTAACCTGCTGAAAGCCTTTAACTACCCGATTAACATGGTGGGCAAAATATCGCTGGCGGGGGATTTCTCCGGTTCGGTGATTGACGCTAACTATTTCCGCCAAAGCTGGCAGGGCCAGGCGCATCTTGAAATGAAAGAAGTTCGCACCGAAGGCCTGAACTTCCAGCAACTGGTGCAGCAAGTGGTTGAACGCAGTACAGATATTCGTGCGCAGGAAAACTTCGACAGCGCCACCAAACTGGACAGCCTGGCTGCGGATATCAACCTCGATAACGGCAAAATGGTGCTCAAGAACATGAGCGGCGAGTCTTCGCTGATGTCGTTAACCGGTAAAGGCGCGCTGGATCTGGTGAAAGAAGAGGGCGATATGCAGTTTGCGGTACAGGTGATTGATGGCTGGCAAGGGCAAAGTAAGCTCGTTGATACGCTGAAAAACACCGCGATCCCACTGCGAGTTTACGGCAAATGGTCGGAGCTGAACTACAGCTTG
>JBOFJM010000499.1:0-2283 GCA_051656825.1 Kluyvera sp. | reverse complement strand
AAAAAACCGCATGCGCGGGTCATTAACTGACGTGTGTGTTAAACGAAAAATACCTGGTAGTCTTTTTTGACCGGTTCGGGGTTCAGCGCCATTAACGTTACGGCGTTGAATGTCGCCATCAGGGGATCAATTTTCCCCTTACCGCTGGCCTGTTTGGTGATAAGTATGGCGTTACCTCTCGGTTCAACGCGTGCGTTACCGACGCACCAGGCCATAAGAGGCTGTCCACCGTGAAGCAGAACACCTTCAGCGAGCTTGCGTTCAGTAGTTTTAATAGCACCGCCGAGCTTCCAGCCCTGGCTGACACCCGTCACAGCTTCATCAGGAATGCCGGCCTCGCTGAGCGCGTCAAGAATTTGCCCGACCTCAGAGGGGTCAATACCGATTTTATCCAGCAGTTCTGCTTCATAAATTCGGCTGACATACTCTGCAACCTGCTCAATATCCTCACCGACCCGCTTAACGATCGTCAGGTCGCCGGCCCTCTCAAAATCTTTCAATTTTGAAATTTCACTCTTGCGCCTTTCCAGTGCGATGGTATGCGCCCAGGCATGACACCAGCACAACCACTCACGAGTTTCGCGATCGCGCCCGATAACAGACAGGCCGAGAAGGTCATCGAGACCACCGCCATCAATACCGACGGTGACCACCTCGGAACGACGAAGAATATCCTCAAAAGTGACGCGGCATGCCTGTTGCTCCCAAAAATCGACACCCGCCCAGCGGTCGCTGCGCAGGTTCAGCCCAATCTCAATATTCAGGTGTTTTGCCAGGAACTGCTGCAGCGTTCCGTCCGTTTTGGCCTGATTTTTTCGAAGCTGGTCAGCTATCCACTCTGAGCTGACCGACCGCCCGATATTCGGGTTGGTGATATAGAAATTTTCTGACTCGAGGTAGGCCTTGCTTTCCACCATCCGTTCCGGGAACTCGTAAAGAACACCCAGCGTTTTAGGGTCGCTTATTTTGCCGTCCCGCACGTTGCGCCAGTAATCCAGCCGCTCCTTGAATACGCCAGCCGGCGGCTCATCGCTCTGGGTGGTAAGGAATATCACCCACCCCTCGTTACGCGATACCTGGCCGCCCAGCGCTTCCATGAACATCGCTTCAGCATTAGCGCGCTTTCCGAACAACCAGAGCTCGTCTACCAGAATGCGTCCCGACTTTTTACCCGATACGGTATCCGTATCTGCGGCCACAACCTTAAGAGTATTGCGTGTCACTCTGTGGGTGATGGTGCGAATATGATCCTGAATCTGGAACATATCGGTCAGCTCATCGTCAGCCCGTATCATGCCTGCGGCAGGCTTGAAGCTGTTATCTGCCACCTCCTTTGTCGGCGCCAGAATCAGATGCTCTTCATCCTCTCGCCAGCAGAGGATTAGAGCGGTCAGCATAATGCCCGCCGCGATGGTTGATTTGGTGTTCTTCTTGGATATCAGCAGGCCGTACTCACGAATCAGCTGGTTACCCGTTTCTGCGTCATAGCCGCCGAAAATTGCTTTTACAAAGTCGAAAACCCACTCTTCCGAGCACTCGCCAAATGTTGGCTTCCCGGGCAGGTCAGAAACCCGCAATTCGCGGAATATCCCGAGCGCCTGCTCTGCCTGGTCAGGAAAAATCGGCGGCGGAATGATTGATTCGCCAGCCACCAGGCGGGATTCCCAGTCTGTGCAGGCTGTAGTCCACTGCGCCATGATTTACCCCTTGTTATTTACCACGAGCTTCGGCGGTGCCATGGCGCCGAATTTACTGGCGCCGGCGGCCACCTTCGCAGCGGCATTGCGCGCGTCTTTTTTCCCGGTCTCGCCCTTTTTGGGGTGGATATAGGGAAGCATCGCTTTTGCGGCATCCTTCCTGACGTCAATTTCTTCGTTGGCATCATTCATCACTGCCATCAGAAACTTGAGCGGGTCGTCGAAACTGCCGCTAACAGGTGGTGCCTTCGGTGGGGGTGCCGATGCCTTATCTTTCTCATTGTTGTTTACCACTGGGGTATAAACATTCTGGCGGTAGGTCGGTACGTCGTCTGTCTCGATCACTTCCTTTTTTTTACGTTCAATAAACGCGATGACCTCCGGGTCTTTTGCAAGCTGCGAACCCTTTGACCGTGCGGATTTCTCAGAGTATCCCGCTTTTATTGCCGCATCTTTTTGAGACATACCGGACATCAGCGCGACGGCGAATTTCCGCTTTTGCGCTGTTAACATGTTTACACCCTCCAGAGGGGAATTTTTTCTGCGCGTGAGAGAGGGGGCGGTGTCCAGGGCGATCGATGTTTAC
>JBOFJM010000498.1:0-1839 GCA_051656825.1 Kluyvera sp. | reverse complement strand
CACGCAAGAGAAAACATGGCGGCTTTCCGCTGCACAATTGGGGCTAAACGGCCAGGCTCCGTGGCAGGTCACCAGCCTGTATGATGGCGTTCGCTGGCAGCAAAAAACCGCCAACATTCGCTACCGGCTCGCTGCGGGTGACACCGCGATACTGCACTTTACCCATGCAGATTTACCGCCCTCACCACCAGCGCGCAATCTGGCAGCGGGGATCACACCGCACGTCGGGGAAAATAGCTTTACGTTAACGTTCCCCCAAAAAACACGAATTAACCAAGTCGTTATTGAGGAACCCGCGCCATTCGCCATGCGTAACTATACGCTGTCATGGTATGACGGCTCACAGTGGCAACCCTTAACCCGTGGTTATCTGCTGGGCGACAAGCGCACTTTCCATTTTCCTGCGCTAAAAACCACCCAGCTCCGGCTCAGCTATCGCAATAGCAAAGGCGATGTGCAACCACCGGTTATCAAAGCCTATTACGCCGCCACCTCGGTTCCTGCGATGCGGATCGCCAGCGACAGCGCACAGACCGGGGAAAAACGCTTCGATTTTCAGGGGCAGAACCAGTTGATGCAGACCTTTAACCTTGATAATGACACGCTGCCGAAAATCGACTTCTGGCTGTTTGAGCATTACGTCAACGCCGTACCGGGGGATAACTTCCGTGTGCAGATAGTCCAGCTCGACGCACAGGACAACCCGCAAAAAACGTTATTCAGCGCGGCGTTACCGCCGTTTAACTTACCCGCAGAGCCGGCTATTTATTCTCTGTGGCCGCGATTAACCGGCCTGGATACGCAAAAACGGTATGGCATTATTTTCAGTTCTCAGGACGCGGCAGCCAGCGATGCCGTTGGCACGAACAGCTACGGAACATTAAGCTCCGACAAGGCACACTACGCAAATGGCAAACTTCGCCACTCCACCGACGGTGGTAAAAGCTGGCAGGATTCGCCTTCGCATACGCTACTTTTTACCCTTTATCGCAGTGAAAATAACGACAAGGATACGCTATGAAAAAGTGCCTACCGCTGCTATTTACGCTTATTTTGGCCGGTTGCGCGAACAGCGCCTCACAACCGCAAACGCATACCCAGGATGAGAGCATTTCGCCGATGGATTACCAGGAGTGCATTCAGGCAGCCATGAGCGGAAATGGCCAGGCCAGCAAGGAAAAATGCGATGAAATTGTGCGAAAATCACGCTAACACGGGTGAAAGTTAATGCAAAAGCATCTCAGGGCGGGCTTCGGCTCGCCCTTTTTCTAACAGGCGATACTCTGCAATTAAAAACCGCCGTTTTTCCTCGCCTTCGCGCGCGAGAAAATAACGCGAAAACTCTCCGTAGAAGTGACAGAAGCGATTGATGATAAATTTTCACTCTTCATGGCGAAGAGAAAAGTTGTGTATTACGTTTAAATCATACGTACTGACATAACGGAATTATCATGAACGCATTACGCTATTTTGATTTTGGTGCATCACGCTCGCTGTTGCTGTTAATTGCTCGCGTTGCCGTGGTGGTGCTGTTTATTATTTTCGGTTATCCCAAACTGCTGGGCTTCGATGGCACGGTGCAATATATGGCGTCGTCGGGCGCGCCAATGCCCACGTTATCGGCGATTATCGCCATTATTATGGAAGTCCCGGCGGCGATCCTCATTGTATTGGGGTTCTTCACCCGTCCGCTGGCGGTTATTTTTATCTTTTATACGCTGGGAACCGCAGTAATTGGACACCATTACTGGAATATGTCCGGGGATGCGGTAATGCCGAATATGATTAATTTCTATAAAAACGTCAGTATTGCAGGGGCGTTTTTACTGCTGGCGATTG
>JBOFJM010000497.1:0-2990 GCA_051656825.1 Kluyvera sp. | reverse complement strand
AGGCGACGTTGGCGGCGCGCAGTCTGCTGTCCGACACCTTACGCTGGGTGGTGATTACCAGTGCGCCTTCGCAAGACCCACACTGCATTTCGGTGGTGACGGTGACGGCTGATATGATTCGCGTTATTGAGCATCCGCGCATCGTGACGGACTTAAAAGGGACGGGCGATCTGTTCTGTGCTGAGCTTATTAGCGCAATCCTTGAGGGCGTGGCGCTGGGTGACGCGGCAGAACGTGCGGCAAACCGAGTGTTGCAGGTGATGACGTGGACACATGAACATGATTGTCATGAGTTGATGCTGCCAGCGTTATAAATGACAGGCATAAAAAATGGCACCGAAAGGTGCCATTTTTTCACTGCGGCAAGAATTACTTCTTGATGCGGATCACTGGGGTTTCACCCACAGTCACGCTACCGGACAGTTTGGTCAGTTCTTTAATCTCGTCCATGTTGGAGATAACAACCGGAGTCAGGGTAGACTTGGCTTTCTCTTCCAGCAGTGGCAGATTGAATTCGATAACAGTGTCACCGACTTTAACACGCTGGCCTTCTTCCGCGATACGTTTGAAGCCTTCGCCTTTCAGTTCAACGGTGTCGATACCGAAGTGGACGAACAGCTCAATGCCGCTATCTGATTCGATAGAGAAAGCGTGGTTGGTTTCAAAGATTTTACCGATGGTTCCGTCAACCGGCGCAACCATTTTGTTGCCGGTTGGTTTGATAGCAATGCCATCACCAACGATTTTCTCAGCAAACACTACATCCGGCACGTCTTCGATGTTGACGATTTCGCCAGAGAGCGGTGCAACAATCTCAATAGTTCCGGTGTCTTTTTTATCATCAGAAACCAGAGATTTCAGTTTATCGAACAAACCCATGATCTTCTCCTAAGCAGTAATTTGGGCCGCATCTCGTGGATTAGCAGATTGTTTTTTCTTCAATGAACTTGTTAACCAGCGTCATTAACTCGTCCGTTGTCGGTTGAGCAAGAGCTTGCTCTGCTAATACCTTCGCATCTTCGAAGTTCGTGTTACGGATAATCTTCTTAATGCGCGGGATAGAAATGGCGCTCATAGAGAACTCGTCCAGACCCATCCCCAGCAACAGAAGTGTAGCACGTTCGTCGCCTGCAAGCTCACCACACATGCCAGTCCATTTGCCTTCAGCATGAGAAGCATCAATAACTTGCTTGATCAAGGTAAGGACAGACGGTGACATTGGCTGGTAAAGATGTGAAATCATATCATTACCACGGTCAACTGCCAGAGTATACTGCGTTAAATCATTGGTACCGATACTAAAGAAATCAACTTCTTTGGCTAAATGACGGGCAATCGTTGCCGCAGCCGGTGTTTCCACCATCACGCCAATCTCAATCGTTTCGTCAAAAGCTTTACCTTCGTCGCGCAGTTCCTGTTTGTAGATTTCAATCTCTTTGCGCAGTGCACGCACTTCTTCAACAGAGATAATCATCGGGAACATGATGCGCAGTTTACCGAAAGCAGAAGCGCGCAGGATGGCACGAACCTGGTCACGCAGGATCTCTTTACGATCCATTGCGATACGCACGGCACGCCAGCCCAGGAACGGGTTCTCTTCTTTCGGGAAGTTCATGTATGGCAGCTCTTTATCGCCGCCGATGTCCATGGTACGGACGATAACCGCTTGCGAGCCACAGGCTTCAGCAACGGCTTTATACGCTGCAAACTGTTCTTCTTCAGTTGGCAGGGCATCACGGTCCATGAACAGGAATTCGGTGCGGTACAGACCAACACCTTCAGCGCCGTTACGCTCAGCACCGTCGATATCACGAACGGTACCGATGTTGGCGCAAACTTCAACCTGGTGGCCATCAAGGGTGATTGCCGGCAGATCTTTCAGTTTTGCCAGTTCGGCTTTTTCATTGGCAACCTGCTCTTGAATCGCGCGCAGTTGCTCAATTTCTTCGTTCGTTGGGTTGACGTAAACGAGGTTGTTTACGGCATCCAGAATCAGATAATCGCCATTTTTCACCTGAGAGGTGACATTGCCAGTACCCACAATCGCTGGCAGCTCCAGGGAACGCGCCATGATAGAAGTGTGAGAAGTACGGCCACCAACATCGGTGATGAAACCCAGCACCTTGTTCAGGTTCAGCTGTGCGGTTTCAGACGGTGTCAGGTCAGCGGCAACCAGGATAACTTCGTCCTGAATCGCGCTCAGGTCAATAATCGCCAGACCCAGGATGTTGCGCAGCAGGCGCTTACCGATGTCACGTACGTCAGCCGCACGTTCTTTCAGGTATTCATCATCCAGTTCTTCCAGGGCAGTAGCCTGACCTTCGATAACTTCATGCGCAGCTGCATCAGCCGTCATGTTCTTATCTTTAATCAGGGCTATGATTTCCTGCTCCAGCTCCTCATCTTCGAGCAGCATGATGTGCCCTTCGAAGATGGCTTCTTTTTCTTCACCGAAAGTTTCGCCAGCTTTAGTCTTGATTGCTTCGAGCTGAGCTGACGCTTTAGAACGGCCACTCAGAAAACGCTCGACTTCCTGCTCAACGCTATCGGCAGAAATTTTCTTCCGGTCGATGACAATCTCATCTTCTTTCAGCAGCAATGCTTTACCGAAAGCGATACCCGGGGATGCTAAAATGCCTGAAATCATAACCCTACCTTACTTGTGACTGATATTTAAAAGAACTCGTTGAACTTACTCGAGTTCAGCCATCAGTTTAACCAGATGTTCAACTGCTTTCTGCTCGTCTTCACCTTCTGCGGACAGGGTGACAACAGTACCCTGAGTCAGGCCCAGAGTTTGCAGTTTGAACAGGCTTTTTGCGCTAGCGCTTTTGCCGTTGGAAGTCACAGTGATCTCAGAAGTGAAGCCTTTCGCTTCTTTAACAAACTGAGCAGCAGGGCGGGTATGCAGACCGTTCGGAGCGGTAATGGTAACTTCTTGCTGGAACATTATATTTCCCCAACTTATAGGTTTAGTGTTGTGGAACTAA
>JBOFJM010000496.1:0-2354 GCA_051656825.1 Kluyvera sp. | reverse complement strand
AAGGCCGAAAGGTACTGGCAGATTAGTGCAAAATTCGGCATGTGAATGACCGAGATGGCCTCAAATAGCATCACCTTTTGCTGTTTCGCAAGGGTAATCAATTCCCGCAGCTCTGCCGCCGTCGAGGTGAACGGTTTCTCACAGATAACATGTTTCCCCGCCGTTAACGCCTGGTGGCAATGGGCGAAATGCAGGCTGTTGGGGGAAGCGATATAAATCACATCAATATTGTCATCCGTCAGCATCGCTTCGTAGCTGTCGTAACCACGCGCTACCTGGTGCTGCTGTGCGAACGACTGTGCCCGCGCCAAATCACGAGAATAGACGCCGTTAATACAAACGCCAGGCACAGACTGCGCGGCGGCAATAAACTGCGCGACAATAGCACCCGTACCGACTGTTCCAATTCGCATGGCTACGCCCCTCGATATTGATTTTTAGCGGCCACCATCCCCTGTTCCAGCAGGCCCATCACGCCAAGCACTTCATCATCCTGAACCGGTTTATCCGCCCCGTGGCGAATGGACTGATACAGTGCCTGATAAAGCAAGCCGTAATCGGTCACTTCGGAAGGGATCCGCTCATGGCAGTCATTACCGTTTTCATCGCGATAATAAAGCTCCCCCCAATTCTCTTGCGCTTCCGGTGTGAAACTCACCGTCGTGGGGCCGTGCGGATTTTTGTGTTGATGACCGCTGCTATTTTTAATAAAACACCCTTTGTCACCGTAGACGCTAAATTTCGCTGGAGTTTTCTTCACAAAATCGCTACATTTGATGGTGACTTTGGTGACGCCATAGAACAAATCGATATCGACAAAATCATCATTTTCGCCGGGGAAGTAGATACTGCGAACGTCATAAACCACGCGGTCAGGCTTGCCGAAATAGGACCAGACTTGGTCGAGCGTGTGTACCGCTAAACCATATAATTTGCCAAATCCGGGTTTCACTTTTTCCGGCATAAAATAGTCGTAATGCGATTGCAGTTCGACAATGTTGCCTAGCTTGCCGCTTTCGAGCACTTTTTTCAGAGTCAGGAAATCAGCATCAAACCGCCGGTTTTGGTTCGCCATCGCAATCAAGCCCTTCTCTTTCGCCAGCGCAAAAACCTGTTGTGCCTCGATGGTATTATTGGCAAATGGCTTTTCAACCAGCACATGTTTGCCATGCTGTAACGCCCCTATCGCATATTCCGCATGGGTATCGACATGTGTGCTCACCACAATCAATTCTATTTCTGGGTCATCCCAGAGATCATCAAGCTGCGAAGTGAAGGTGATGGCGGGATACCATGTTTCAGTTTCACGATCGTTTTGTCTGTCTTCTTCACGGCGAAATATTTTCTTTACGCAAATATTATTCATTCTTGCCAGATACGGCAGATGATAATTGAGCACACTATTCCCATAGCCAATAAATGCTATATTCAACATAATAACCTCTTAAATTAGACAATTAATTTTTTACTAACTGTGATTTTTCCCACGCCTTCCAGAAGGGATAATAGATAATCACGCCAACCAGGAAATTAATGAATACAATGCATGGCGCGAGCCAATCTCCACCAGTGGCGATATAGCCAGAAATAAATGGAGGGGTCGCCCACGGTAACTCTACAAATACGCGATTAATCCAGTGCAGATCGAATACCACATAAGTAATCAGCGAACCGACAGTGCCAGAGAGAATAAAGGGCACAATTAAAAACGGATTTAATACCAGCGGCAGCCCAAAGACAATCGGCTCAATAATCGTAAAGACGGCGGCTGGCGTCGCCATAACGGCTAACTGTTTTGCTGATTTAACCGGCGAGCGCCACATTAAAAATAATACGCTCCATACCGCTGCCGGCCAGACGCTCATTCGGTCAACCACGGTTGTCCAGATATGCGGTAATTGGGTTAAGGCCACCCCTTCGGACACCGCTTTAGCATTATCACTGACCCATTGATAAAGCATGGGGGATACCACTGGCGACAGCATATTGTCACCATGCATACCCACACTCCACAGCAATAGTGTGATAAATTTTATAATAATAAACATCACTACGTTATCAGAGGCATTAACGAACGGAACCAATGAGGCATTTAAGAACTGCGTGAAATCGAAATTAAAACCAGAGCGCAGCAACCAAAACACGGTCAAAATAACGCTGTAGGGAATTAACGCCACAAAGGCGTTGACAACATTCGGTGGTACGCCTTCTGGCATTTTGATTACTATTTTATGCTGTAAAAACAAAGCATAACACCGAATACTGAGCAGCGAACTGACTATCGCAGTAAACAAGCCTCCTGCGCCAAATCCACTGACATTCATCCCTGAACTGATGTCATTAATATTGAAAAG